>SLRW01000014.1 GCA_007130745.1 Gammaproteobacteria bacterium | reverse complement strand
TTGACGGCGTCGGCCGGCAGCGCCTTGCGTGGCGGCGCCAGCAGGTAGGCATAGGCACGATGGTGCGAGCGCCCGACGCGGCCGCGCAGCTGGTGCAGCTGAGCCAGGCCGAGGTGGTCGGCGCGGTTGATGATGATGGTGTTGGCGGTGGGCACGTCGATGCCGCTTTCAATGATGGTGGTGCAAACCAGGATGTTGAAGCGGCGGTGATAGAAGTCGAGCATCACCTGTTCGAGGTCTTTCTCGCGCAGCTGGCCGTGGGCGATGCGCACACGCGCCTCGGGGACGAGTTTTTCCACCTCGGCGGCGGTGCGCTCGATGGTCTCCACCTTGTTGTGCAGGAAGTAGACCTGGCCGCCGCGTTTGATTTCGCGCAGGCAGGCTTCCTGGATGAGCGCGTTATTCCACTCGCCGACGAAGGTCTTGACGGTGAGGCGTTCGGTGGGCGGGGTGGCGATAATGGAGAGATCGCGCAGCCCGGCCAGGCTCATGTTGAGTGTGCGCGGGATGGGCGTGGCGGTAAGGGTGAGCAGGTCCACCTCGGCGCGCAGTTGCTTGAGGCGCTCCTTGTGGCGCACACCGAAACGGTGCTCTTCGTCCACCACCACCAACCCCAGGCGCTTGAAGTTGATGTCTTTGCCCAGCAGTTTGTGGGTGCCGATGACGATATCTACCGAGCCGTCGCGTACGCCGTCCAGGGTCTTGTCCTGTTCGCCACGGGTGCGCAACCGCGACAGAGCCTCTACCCGCACCGGCCAGTCAGCGAAGCGGTCGCGGAAATTCTGCAGGTGTTGCTGGGCGAGCAGGGTAGTGGGCACCAGGATGGCGACCTGAAAGCCGTTGCTGACGGCGACAAAGGCCGCGCGCATGGCGACTTCTGTCTTGCCGAAGCCCACATCGCCGCAAATCACGCGATCCATGGGCTGGGGCGCCTGCATGTCCTTGAGCACGGCCTCGATGGCGGTCTGCTGGTCCGGGGTTTCCTCAAAAGGGAAGGCCTCGGCAAAGGCGCGGTAGTCGGCGTCGGTAAGGGTGAAGCTGTGGCCCCTTCGGGCGGCGCGCCGGGCGTGGATCTCCAGTAGCTCGGCGGCGGCGTCCCGGATGCGTTTAGCGGCGCGCTTGCGGGCTTTTTCCCACTGGCCGCTGCCCAGCCGGTGCAGCGGCGCCTGTTCCGGCGCGCTGCCGGTATAGCGGCTGATACGGTGCAATGCGGCTACCGGCACATAGAGCTTGTCGCCATTGGCGTATTCCAGGGTGAGAAACTCGGTGTCGTTGTCACCCACGTCGAGTTTCTGCAGACCGATGTAGCGCCCCACGCCGTGTTCTTCATGCACCACCGGGGCGCCGGGGTTGAGGTCGGCGAGATCACGGATGATAGCCTCGGGGTCACGCGCGCGGCGTTGGCGGCGGCGCTCCTGGCGCACGCGGTCGCCGAGCAGCTGCGGTTCGCTGATCAGTGCGAGCGCCGGTTGGCCCAGCAGCAGGCCCTGCTCCAGCGGGGCGATGGTAATCGCGGGGCTGACGTCACTATCGGCAAATTCCCGCCAGCCGCTGACCTCGCGCGGGCGATGGCCCAGCGCCTGGAGCTGGTCAATCAGCGCCTCACGGCGACCGGCGGACTCGGCAGCAAACAGCACGCGGCCATCGAAGCGCTCCAGAAAACGCTTGAGTACCTCGGCCGGTTCCCCGGCACGGGGGTTGATAAGCAGTTGCGGTGGTGGCGCGCTGTTGCCTTCGTGTTCGGCCTCGGCGGCGAAAATGTCCAGCCGTGCGAGCTGCCCGGCCTGCTGCTGCAGGTCGTCTTCGGGGATGAACACCGCTTGCGGCGTTAACAGTGGACGCTCGGGATCCACCGCGCGCTGTTCGTGGCGCTGCGTGACCTGTTGCCAGGCGACGCTGATGCCCTCGTCGGCGCCAGGCAGCCAGGCCATCACAGTGCTGGCGGGCATGTAGTCGAAGAGGGTGTGCAGCTCATCGAAAAACAGAGGCAGGTAATATTCGATACCGCCGGGGGCCAGCCCTGCGCTGACATCCTGGTAAATCAGGCTGCGCGAAGGGTCGCCGGGCAGCGCCGCGCGGTAGCGCTGGCGAAAGCCACGAATGCCTTCTTCGTCCAGCGGGAATTCGCGCGCCGGCAGCAGCCGTACGCGCTCGACCTTGCCTTCGGAAAGCTGGGTCTGCGGGTCGAAGGTGCGGATGGATTCAATTTCGTCGTCGAACAGATCAATGCGGTAGGGCGCTTCGCTGCCCATGGGGAACAGATCAATCAGCGAGCCGCGCACGGCGAAATCGCCATGCTCCATGACCTGGGGCACGCGCTGGTAGCCGGCCTGCTCCAGACGTGTGGCCATGGCTTCGGGCTCGAGTTGTTCGCCCGTGGCGAGCAGCAATGAGCCGTTGCGCACATAGTCCGCCGGTGGCAGGCGCTGGAGCAGGGTGCCGGCCGGCACCACCACCAGCCCGCGCGTCATGCCGGGCAGGCGGTAGAGGGTTTCCAGTCGTGCCGAGATAATGTCCTGATGCGGCGAAAACACATCCCAGGGCAGGGTTTCCCAGTCCGGCAGGTGGCGGATGGGCAGCTCCTCGCCGGCGGCGAAAAAGTGCAGCTCCTGCTCAATGCGCTCGGCTTCGCGGGCATCGGCGGCCACCACCAGCAGCGGGCCGTCATGGTCGCGGGCGGCATGTACCAGCGCCAGCGCGGCGGCGCTGCCGTGCAGCCCGCTCCAGGTCAGCGCCTTGCCTGGGCCGTCCGGCAGCGTCGGGGCGAGGGGGTCGGTGGTGGTCGCGGCGGGGGCGGCAGCCGAGTCCGGGCTCATGAGGGCTCCCGCATCAGGGCGACGCGCTTCTCCCAAGCTTCACGGGCGATATACACATCCTTGAGAAAGTGCGGCAATTCTTCCAGGCGCAGGGCCTGGGCGGCGTCCACCAGCGCCTTGCTGGGCTCGGGGTGGAAGTCCACCAGCACCATATTGGCGCCGGCAATCACGCCCTGGGCAGTGGCGTGGTGCAGGTCGGAGATGCCGTCAGGATCGCGTTGCAGCGTGCCCACTGAATGCGAAGGATCAATGCATACCGGCATTCGGGTCAGTCGGCGTACTACCGGCACATGGGAGAAATCGACGAAGTTGCGGTGCGGGTCGCCCAGATTGGTCTTCATCCCGCGCAGGCCGAAGACCACATTGCGGTTGCCTTCGCTGGCCAGGTATTCAGCAGCGTTGAGCGATTCATCCAGGGTGATGCCAAAGCCGCGCTTGAGCAGCACGGGGAAGTCCTGCTGGCGGCCGACGGCTTTGAGTAGCTCGAAGTTCTGAGTGTTGCGGGTGCCGATCTGCAGCATCACGCCGGTCGGGTTGCCGGCCGCGGCCAGGGCGCTGCGGATTTCCTCGATGTGGGTATCATGGGTGATCTCCATGGCGACCACCTTGATGCCATACTTGCCGGCCAGCTCGAATACATACGGCAGGCAGTCGCTGCCGTGGCCCTGGAAGGAGTAGGGGTTGGTGCGTGGCTTGTAGGCGCCCATGCGCGCGCATTGCAGGCCGTTTTCCTGCAGCGCGCGCAGGGTCAGCTCTACATGCTTCGGATTATCCACCGCGCACAGGCCGGCAAAGATATGCAGATTGTCCTGACTGAAGCGCAGCCCCTGGTAGTCGAAGTGACTGGAGCGCAGGTCGTCGCGGTGGCGCCCCAGCACACGGTAGGCGCGCGATACGCGCACCACGCGCTCCACGCAGGGCAGTGCGGCCATGTCGGCTTCTTCCAGGCTGGAAGTGTCGCCGATCAGGTAGAGCTCGGTGAGCACGTTCTCCTGGCCCACTTCGCGATGCACGCGATAGAACACCCCGGGCAGGTTGTCGAGGTGTTCGAGCAGTTCCTGGTAGCGCTTGTCGGCGGTGTCGATGTCGGGGGTAAGGATCAGGATCATGGGTTTGTTGGTCCGTAGCCACTAAAGCGGGGGCGGAATTATGGCATAAAAAACGTGATTAAGTGGTTACGTGATTACGTGGTTACGTCGCGCGAGGGGCAGTGCCGAACTGAAGCGTTTTTATACGCGCTGACAGCATGCCGGGTTGCCGCGAAATGCACGCGAGATGGACGCGAATATTAAGCCAAACCGTTGAAATAGTGTCTGTCGCAAAGCACACCGGGGGCCAGTCGGGTAGCTGCAGGCTTTGCAAGCGGGCAATGTATTAATCAGCATTTCCTTACGCTTTTTAAGGCCACAAAAAACAACATATCGGCGCGTGTCGCGGCGTCTCCGGCCAGCTACGATCCATCCCGCGACGTAACCACGTAATCACGTAAAACGCCCTGCTTAATCATTATAACGCTTGAGCAGCGGCCCATAGGCCTCAATGCGGCGGTCGCGCAGGAAGGGCCAGATGCGGCGGACTTCCTCGCTGCGCTGCAGGTCGATGCGAGCGTGCAGGACGCGGGGTTGTTCGTCGGCCTCGGCGAGGATTTCGCCCTGGGGGCCGCAGGCGAAACTGTGGCCCCAGAAACGGATGCCGGGTCCGTGGCCTGCAGGGTCGGGCTCCACGCCACAGCGGTTGCAGCTCAGCACTGGCAGGCCGTTGGCGATGGCGTGGGCGCGCTGGCTGGTGCGCCAGGCATCGAGCTGGCGTTGTTGTTCGTCTTTGTCGTCGCGTTCGTCCCAGCCGATGGCGGTGGGGTAGAGCAGCACCTCGGCCCCGGCCAGGGCCATCAGGCGCGCGGCTTCCGGGTACCACTGGTCCCAGCACACCAGCACGCCGAGCCGGCCCACGGCGGTGTCCACGGGCGTAAAGCCGGTGTCACCGGGGGTGAAATAGAATTTCTCGTGATAACCGGGGTCATCCGGGATGTGCATCTTGCGATAGCGCCCGGCAATGCGGCCATCGCTGTCGAGCACCACGGCGGTATTGTGATAGAGCCCGGCGGCGCGGCGCTCGAAAACCGAAGCCACAATCACCACCTTGAGTTCAGCGGCGAGTGTAGCCAGCGTCTCGGCGGTGGGGCCGGGGACAGGTTCAGCAAGATCAAACAGTGCCGGGTCTTCAATCTGGCAGAAGTAACGGTGATTGTGCAGCTCCTGCATCAGCACCAGCCTGGCGCCGTCATTGGCGGCCTCGCGCACGCGAGCGATCTGCGCGGCCAGATTGACGGCCGGGTCATCGCCGCAGCTGTGCTGGATCAGGGCGGTGTCCAGTGATTTGCTCATGGGTTTGTTGCCTGTACGCGTAATGCCCGCGGAAATTGCATGGTCGCACAGTGAAGACTGCCGTTGTCGTTGATGAGTTCACGGCAGGGTACGGGCTCGATACGCCGGCCAGGAAAGGCGTTAGCCAGCTGTTTGAGGGCCCTGCTGTCGGTGTTTACGCCGTAGACGGGAGCCAGCACCGCGCCATTGATGATCAGGAAGTTGGCATAGCCGGCAGGCAGTCGGCGGCCGTCGTCGCTGTGCATCGCGGGCGGCAGTGGTAGCGGTAGCAGTCGATAAGGCTGGCCGTCGATGTCGTGAAAGCTGCGCAGTTCTGCGGTCATGGCTTGTAGCGGGGCGTAGTGGTCATCGTCGGGGTCATCGCAGCTCTGGTAGACCAGGGTATGCGGGTCGGCAAAGCGCGCCAGGGTATCAATATGGCCGTCGGTATCGTCGCCGGCGAGCTGGCCGTGTTGCAGCCACAGGAAACGACGCAGGCCGAGCTGTCGTCTGAGCTCTTCTTCAATTTGCAACCGGTCTTTGCCGGGGTTGCGGGCGTCATCGACGATGCTGCGCTCGGTGGCCAGCAGGGTGCCGTGGCCGTCGGTTTCCAGTGCGCCGCCTTCAAGCACCAGGCTGGAGTGATTACAGGGGCTGTTACCAAATACCCCTGTGCCCTGCAGGGCCGTGGTCAGCCGGTCATCATGGGGTGCCGGGTATTTGCCGCCCCAGCCGTTGAAACGGAAGTCAATCAGGCGGGCTTCGCCGCTATCGGGCTCGATAATGGTGAGCGGGCCGTAGTCACGGCACCAGATGTCATCGCTGGGGGCATGCACCATGTGAAGGCGGTCGGTGTGTTCACCCGTACGGCGAAGCAGGACGCTGATATGTGCGGCGTGCAGGCTGTCGGCGGCGACCACCAGCAACGGCTGGTAGCGGGTGACGGCAGCAGCGAGAACGCAGAGTTCTTCTTCAACGGCGTGCAGGCTGTCGCGGCGCGGACCCTCGGGGGTGGGCCAGACCAGCATGACGGCACTTTGTGCCGCCCATTCGGCCGGCAGCCGGATCATACGCAAGACGCGGCTCAGTTACGCTTGACGGGTGGCTGGTCGATGCTGACTGCGCGAATTACCCACTGGTGCTCGAAAACCACGACGAAGTCATCGTAGTACCAGCGGGTAATGGGCGGCTCGCCTACCGCCGGTCGCAGCCGACGCGGCTCACCATAGCGCTGGCGTACCTGGTCCATGTGCAGGCCGCGCGCCGGGCGGTTTTCCAACCGCGCCGGAGCAAACTGGGTGCCGGGTGGGACGCTCAGGGCGCCGCTGCGGTCACCTGTCTGCGACTGGGCCATCAGCGGCGATGCCAGCAGCAGGGTGAGCAGGCCGATGATGACAGTAACTTGCATACGGGTCATGGTTTTACTCTTCTCCGTTGATGCTCTACCTCAACTATAGCAGCGCCGGAAGCAAGGGGGAACCACCACGGGTCGATGTATTCAGTCAGCGCGACAAATGAATCAGCGCGCGCTTCATACCCTGTACAGACGAATTGTGTTCTAATCGGCGGTCATGTTCAGACCATTCGAAATTTTCATCGGCCTGCGCTATACCCGCGCCAAGCGCCGAAATCACTTCATTTCCTTTATCTCCTGGATATCTATTCTGGGGATTGCGTTGGGCGTGACGGTGCTGATTACGGTGCTGTCGGTGATGAACGGCTTCGAGCGCGAATTGCGTGATCGCATCTTGTCGATGACCTCACACGCCAGCGTACTTAGCTATGACCGCCGGGTCTCGGACTGGGAGGAGCTCGCGGAGAAGTTGCTTGAATATGAGCGGGTAGAGGGCGCCGCCCCTTATATACAGGGTGAGGCCATGCTGCGCAGCGGCCGCGATCTGACCGGCGGGATTGTGCGCGGTATCCTGCCCGAGCAGGAAGGCGCCGTGTCTGAGGTAGGCGAGCAGATGGTGGCCGGCAGCATGCATGATCTACGCCCGGGCGAGTTCAATATTGTGCTGGGCCGGCTGCTGGCGGAAAACCTGGGGGTGCGCGCCGGGGGGACGGTGGATGTGATGGTGCCCGAGGCTTCGGTGACCCCTGCCGGAGTAGTGCCGAGAATGCGGCGCTTTAATGTGGTCGGGCTGTTCGATGTGGATATGTACGAATACGATCGTAGCCACGCCTTTATTCACATGCAGGATGCAGCGCGACTGTATCGTCTGGATGACAGCGTGACCGGCGTGCGCCTGCGGCTGGATGACCTGTTCGCTGCGCCGCAGGTCAGTCGGGCGATTAATCCCGGCCTGCAGCCCGGGCTCTACGCTACGGACTGGACGCGCCAGCACGGCAATTTTTTCCGTGCCATCCAGATCGAAAAAACCGTGATGTTCGTGATTCTGATGCTGATCGTGGCCGTGGCGGCGTTCAATATCGTCTCCACGCTGGTGATGGTGGTTACCGAAAAGCAGGCCGATATCGCTATTCTGCGCACGCTGGGCGTTTCGCCGGCGGGGATTACCGGGGTGTTCATGGTGCAGGGCATGCTGATTGGCGTGATCGGCACCGGCCTGGGTGTGATTGGCGGGATTGCGCTGGCGCAGAATGTAGAGGCGCTGGTGGCCCTGGTTGAAAATGTGATGGGTATGGAGTTCATGCTGCGCGATGTGTACTACATCAGCGAGCTGCCTTCGGAACTGCAAAAGATTGATGTGGTACGTATTGCCATGATGGCGCTGGGGCTGGCCCTGGTCTCCACGCTGTATCCGGCCTGGAGCGCCTCACGCACCGACCCGGCGGAGGCCCTGCGCTATGAGTGAAGCCGCAACCCGGGTACAGACGCGCCCGGCCACGCCGGTAGTGGCCTGTAGCAACCTTTCTCGGCGCTTCCGTCAGGGGCGCCTGGACGTGCAGGTGCTGGACGGCGCCAGTCTGGAAGTCTGTCCCGGCGAGCAGGTGGCCATTGAAGGCGCTTCGGGCTCGGGCAAGAGCACCCTGCTGCACCTGCTGGGCGGGCTGGAGACCCCAACCACCGGTGAGGTGCGGGTGATGGGCCAGGATATGCACCGGCTGTCTGCTGCCGAGCGCGGCCGGTTGCGTAATCGCTCGCTGGGCTTTGTTTACCAGTTTCATCATTTGCTGGCGGAGTTTACGGCGTTGGAAAATGTCGCCATGCCCCTGCTGATCCGCCGAACCCGTCCTGCCGAGGCGCGTGAACGGGCCGAGGATATGCTCGAGCGCGTGGGTCTGGCCGGGCGAGTGCATCACAAGCCCGGCGAACTCTCCGGTGGAGAACGCCAGCGCGCGGCCATTGCCCGGGCGCTGGTGACAAGGCCGGATTGTGTGCTGGCGGATGAGCCTACCGGTAATCTGGATCCCGGCACCGCCGACCGGGTGTATGAGCTCACGCGTGAGCTCAACCGCGAATTCGGCATCAGCTTTGTGGTAGTGACTCATAACCCGGAACTGGCGCGACGCATGGATCGCGTGCTGCGGCTTGAGGACGGCGTGCTGGTGCCGGTGTAGGTTATTCCTGAACCAGGACGCCGCTTTGAAGTTGGGTGATTTGGGTTGGAGCGTTTCAGGTTTCAGGGTTTAAGACGTCTTAAGACCTAAGTGTTTATTCGAAGCAGGGAGGCTTCGATGACGGCAGTATTGCTTGCTTTTGCCGCCGGTGTGGTGGCGACCCTCTGGTTACCCCTGTTGCCCCCCCTGTGGGGATATTCCCTGCCCGCGCTGCTGGCGCTGTTGCTGCTTGCTGCCGGCATCTGGCGCTGGCCGCTGTGGCGCTGTACGGGGCTGCTCCTGCTGGCGCTGGTGCTGGGCAGTGGCTGGGCCAACTGGCAGGCCGGCCAGCGGCTGGCTGTGATCGGCCCGCCGATTGAGCCGGCGCAGACGCTGACCGTGACCGGGGTGGTGGTGTCGCTGCCGGAATACCGTGATGGCCAGGCGCGTTTTGATCTGCGTGTGGATTCGGTAGACGAGGCAGAAACAGCACTGGCGAGCGGTGACCGGGTGCGGGTGCGTTGGTTCGGGGCGTCGCAGTCGCCTCGGCCTGGGGAACGGTGGCGTCTGGCCCTGCGGGTGGAGGCGCCTCACACGCGGCATAACCCCGGGGCTTTCGACAGTGAGGGCTGGCGCTTTCGCCATGGGCTTCGTGCTTCGGCGCGGGTGCAGGGTGAGGCGGAGTGGCTGGGGCAGGCCCCGGGGGGGCTGGCCGCGTGGCGCGGCCGGATTGGCGAGCGTGTAGAAACGGCGGTTTCAGATATCCCCCGCAGTGCGATTATCCGTGCGCTGGTGATTGGCGATCGCGGCGGGATGGGGCCGGAGACCTGGGCGGTACTCACGGCCACCGGCACCAACCACCTGATGGCCATTTCAGGATTGCATGTGGGCCTGGTGGCCGGGCTGGTGCTGCTACTCGGCCGCGGTCTATGGCGCTTGTGGCCGGCGGCGACGCTGGTGCTGCCTGCGCAACGTGCGGCGATTTTTCCTGCCTTGCTGGCGGCGGCGGTTTATGCCTTGCTGGCGGGGTTTTCGGTGCCGACCCAGCGGGCGCTGATTATGCTTGCAGTGGCCTTGCTGGCGGCATGGCATGGCTGGCTCGCCACCCCCTGGCGGGTATTGGCGCTGGCGCTGGTGGCGGTGCTGGTGATTGATCCGCTGGCGGCGCTGGCACCGGGCACCTGGATGTCATTCGCGGCGGTGGCCTGGATTGTTTATACCCTGGGCGGGCGGCTGCAGTCGCCGGGCAAGCTGATGGCGCTGGCCCAGGTGCAGTGGCGGCTTGCGCTGGGGCTGGCGCCGCTGACGCTGTTGTTCTTTGACTATGTGGCCTGGACGGGGGTGTTTGCCAATTTTGTGGCGGTGCCGTTGTTTGGGCTGCTGGTGGTGCCGCTGGCGCTTCTGGGGACGCTGGCGGAGGGCTTCTGGCAGGCAGGGGGTACGTGGCTGTTACGGCTGGCGGCGTGGCTGGTGGCCTGGCTGTGGCCGTTGCTGGAAGCGCTGGCCGGTGTTTCAGGGGCCTTGCCGGCGTGGCCGGTACCTTCAACCTGGCGCATTGCACTGCTGGTGCTGGCGCTGATGCTGGTGCTGGGCCCTCGCGCGCTGCCGGGGCGCTGGTGTGCCGTGGCGCTGGTGTTGGTGGCGTTATGGCCGCCCGCAGGACTCTCCGCAGGGGCGCTGAAAGTGGTATTTCCTGATCTGGGGCCGCAGGGTTGGGCGGTGGTAGTGCGCAGTGCCCGGGGCGAGCTGGTATATGACACCGGCCCGCCGGCCTGGGCAGGCGGGCATGCCGGCGGGCGCGGGCTGGCCACGATGCTGGCGGGGCAGCGCCAGCGGGCAGGGCAACTGGTGATCAGCCATGCCGATCCCGGAGCCAGTGGTGGCTGGCCACGCCTGGCTGCATGGCGAGCTGATGAAACCGCCTGGTGGGGAGGTCAGGCGCCGTGGCAACCGGCGGGGGCGCAGGCCTGCGTGGCCGGGATGAGTCGTCGCGTCGGCGATATGAATCTGCAGGTGTTGCACCCGCCGCCGGACTGGGATCGGCCGGGGCGCTCGGCGGCCTGTGTGGTGGAGGTGAGGCTGGATGATGGCCCTGTGCTGCTGCTGGCAGGGGAGCTGGGCGCCGCCGGACAGCGCCGGTTGCTGGCTACCGGCCGCCACGCCGGAGCGGACAAGGTGGTGATGTACGGGCGGGCGCTGGACGGGCCGCTGGCGCGGTTACTGGCTTGCGAGGGGCGCCTGTTGCCGCCGCGTCGGCCTGGTCGGGGGGCATTGGGCTGGTATCTGGAGACCGATTCGCCACCCCGGATGCAGGATGCAATGTCGGGCTTCAGGCGATTCTGGCACCACCGGGACTAGCGCTGAACGGGTGCGTGAATATTTCGGCCCGCCACGTGAATCGCGTATCATGCCGGCTGGACTGGCCAAACACTCGACGGGATACCGGACTATGTGGGAGATCATCGCTGCGGGGGGCTTTATCATGGCCCCGATTTTGCTCTGTTCGCTGCTGGCGCTGGCGATATTCGCCGAGCGGATGTGGGCCTTGCGGCGCGAGCAGATTCTGCCGCCGCAACTGGCGGCCCAGGCCTGGAAGCTGCATCGTGGCAACAAACTCAACAGCAAGGCGCTGGATGGTATGCGCCGGGGCTCGCCGCTGGGGCAGATACTGGCTGCCGGGCTGGCCAACCTGCATCTGGAGCGCGATGCGGTCAAGGAGCGTATCGAGGATGCCGGGCGCCAGGTGGTGCACGAGCTGGAGCGCTATCTCAATACCCTGGGCACAATTGCCGCGATTACGCCGCTGCTGGGCCTGCTGGGCACCGTGATCGGCATGATCAAGGTGTTTTTCGCCATTACCGAGTACGGGGTGGGTAATCCGGCAGTGCTGGCCGGTGGTATATCCGAGGCCCTGATTACCACGGCGGCGGGTTTGTCGGTAGCGATTCCGTCGCTGATTTTTTACCGGTACCTGCGCGGCAAGGTGAATGAGCTGGTGCTGGGCATGGAGCATGAGGCCACACGCCTGCTGGATGCGATCTATGCCGAGCGGGGGCAACAGGCGTGAACATCCGGCCGCACGCAGCCGAGGAGCCCGAGCTGAACCTCACGCCACTGATTGACGTGGTGTTCCTGCTGCTGATCTTTTTTATGGTGACGACCAGTTTCGTGCGCGATTCGGAGTTGCAGATCCAGCTGCCGGAAGCCGCCACCGAAGCCGGTGAGGCGCGTGCGGGGGTCGAGGTGGTGATTGATGCGGACGGGCGCTATTTCATTAACGAGCAGGAAGTCGTCAATCCGCAACGTGCCACCGTGTTGCGGGCGCTGGGTCAGGTGGCCGGTGATGATCGCGATCAACCGCTGCGGGTGCGTGCCGATGCCCGCGCTTCGCATCAGTCGGTGGTGACAGTGCTGGATGTGGCCGGGCAGATGGGCTTTGTCAATATCATCATCGAGACCGCCGAGCCCGCGGATGAGGGGCAATGAGCCCGGCGACCGACTCGCTTGATCGCTCCGCGCTGCGTATTTACCGGCGCCTGCTGAGCTATGCCTTTCCCTACTGGCGGGTGTTTATTTTTGCCGCCCTGGCAATGGTAGTGTATTCCGCCAGCAATACCGCCCTGGTGTGGCTGGTGGAGCCGCTGCTGGACGGCAGCTTCGTCGAACGTGACCCGGATATTATCCGCATCATGCCAGTGGCTATTCTTGGCCTGTTTCTGGTGCGCGGGCTGAGTAATTTCGGTTCGGCTTACGGTATGGGCTATATCGGTCGTCAGGTGATCAAGCATTTACGGGCGCATCTGTTCGGGCATCTGATGCGCCTGCCTGCGGCTTTTTATGACCGCCATACCACCGGCCAGTTGCTTTCGCGACTGACCTACAACGTGGAACAGGTCGCCCAGTCCACCACCGAAGCGGTGACGGTGATTATTCGCGATACGGTGTTGGTGTTCGGGCTGCTGGGCCTGATGTTTTATCTTAACTTCAAGCTGGCGCTGTTTTCGCTGATTGTGGCGCCGCCGATTGCCTTGCTGATTCGTTATGTGACCCGGCGTTTTCGCAAGGTCAGCAGCCGTATCCAGCACTCCATGGGTGATGTGACGCAGACCAGCGGGCAGGTGATCGGCGGCAATCGCGAGATCAAGATTTTTGGCGCCGAGGATCACGAAACGCGCCAGTTCGAGACGATCAACGAGCGCAATCGTCGCTTGCATATGAAATTTCTCGCCACCAAGGCCGGTAGCACCCCGGCGGTGCAGTTTATTGCCGGCTGGGCGGTGGCGGCGATTGTCTTCATGGCGACCTCCGAGACCATGATCGAGGAAATGACCCCGGGGATTTTCGCTGCCTTTATGGGCGCGATGATGGGGCTGCTACAACCGCTCAGGCACCTGACTACGGTGAATGCGCAGTTGCAGAAGGGTATTGCCGCTGCGCACAGTGTTTTCCAGTTGCTGGATACGGCGCCGGAGACGGACACTGGTGCCCGCCGGCTGGAACGCGCCCGGGGGGATATTCGCTACGAGAATGTGAGCTTCCGCTACGACACCGGCACCACCCCGGCATTGCGCGGGGTCAGCGTGGCTATACGCCCGGGCCAGACCGTTGCCTTTGTGGGCCGCTCCGGCAGCGGCAAGTCTACCCTGGTGGGGCTGTTGCCGCGTTTTTATAATCCCGAGACCGGGCTGATTCGTCTGGATGGGCATGACATACGCGAATACCGGTTGGCGGATCTGCGCAGCCAGATTGCGCTGGTGGATCAGAATGTCACCCTGTTCAATGACACCGTGGCCGCCAATATCGCCTACGGCAGTATGCACAAAGTCAGTCGCAGCGAGATTGAGGCCGCGGCCCGCGCTGCCTATGCCTGGGAGTTCATCGAGCAGCTTGAACACGGCCTGGATACCCTGATCGGGCAAAATGGTGTGATGCTCTCCGGTGGTCAGCGTCAGCGCCTGGCGATCGCCCGGGCGCTGCTCAAGCAGGCGCCCATCCTGATTCTGGATGAGGCCACCTCGGCTCTGGACAGTGAATCCGAACGTGGCATACAGGCGGCGCTTGAAAAACTGATGACCAACCGCACCACGCTGGTGATCGCTCATCGTCTGACCACCATAGAAAAAGCCGATCTGATCGTGGTGATGCACGACGGACAGGTGGTGGAACAGGGGCGGCACGAGGACCTGCTGGCCCATGGCGGGCATTACGCGGCGCTGCATGCGGTACAGTTCGGCGAGGCAGCCGGCGATGATCACGGTGCTCCGGAGTAAACCCTGATGGTGGCGCGCAGGCGGCTGGAGAGCTGGCTTAACCGCTGCTGGTATGAAGGCGCCGCCGGCAGTCTGCTGTTATGGCCACTGTCGCTTTTTTATGCCGGGCTGGCCGGCTTGCATGCCCTGCCCTGGCGAACGGGTTTGCGTCAGGCGGTATGGCTGCCGGTGCCGGTGGTGGTGGTGGGGAATATTACCGCGGGTGGCACGGGCAAGACCCCGCTGGTGATCTGGATGGCGCAGGTGCTGCGCGAGGCCGGCTGGCGGCCCGGTATTATTACCCGGGGCTATGGCCGCGAGCGCAGCCCCGGAGCGCGGCTGGTGGCGCCGAACGATTCGGCCCGGGCAGTGGGGGATGAAGCCCTGTTGCTGGCACGCCGCGCCGGTTGTCCGGTGGTCTGCGGCCCGAATCGCGTTGCCGATGGGCGTCTGTTGTTGGCGGAACATGATGTGGATGTGGTCATCAGTGACGATGGCCTGCAGCATCATCGGCTGGGGCGCAGCCTGGAATGGGTGGTCATTGATGGCGCCCGCGGCCTGGGTAATGGCCGGTTGCTGCCGGCCGGGCCGCTGCGCGAGCCGGCATCGCGGCTGCGGCGGGTAGATACACTGGTGGTCAATGGTGAGCCGACTGATCCCGCTTTCGCCGATACGCTGGTGATGCAGCTGGTCGGTGAGACGGCGGTGAATCTGGCCGATGGCAGAGAACAGCCGCTGACCGCCTTTGCCGGGCAAAGTGTCCACGCCGTGGCAGGGATCGGCAATCCGCAGCGCTTTTTTTCCCATCTGCATCAGGTTCCCGGACTGGACGTGGTTGAACATGCATTCGGCGATCATCACCACTATGCGCCTGCGGACTTGCACTTTGGCGACGATGCGGCCATCGTCATGACCGAGAAAGACGCGGTAAAATGTGCGGGCTTTGCCGATGGCCGTTACTGGTATGTGCCGGTGGCGGCCGAATTACCTCAGGCCGCCCGACAGCGATTGCTTGACAGTCTCGGGCGGTGGTCTGCAACTCCGGAGAAAGCGCCATGAACAAGAAACTGCTGGATATTCTCGTCTGTCCCATATGCAAGGGGCGGCTTGAATATGATCGCGG
>SLRW01000149.1 GCA_007130745.1 Gammaproteobacteria bacterium | reverse complement strand
GGAATGGTTTGCGAACAAGTCGTAACCACAACCCGAGCAGCCGGATCCCCGCATAGTCCGCGCACCAGTCAGTAATCACCACGTGTCCCCCGGGGCGCATAACCCGGTGCATTTCCAGCAGGGCTTTTTCGGGTTCGCCAACGTAATGAAAGACACTGGTTGAAATCACCAGGTCAAAACTGTCATCGGGGAAGGGCAGCGTTTCGGCGGGCGCCTTTTGCAGGTTGGTGCTCAAGGGCAGTCGCTGGCCGGCAACCGCCAGCATTTCGCCGGTGGGGTCCACGCCAGCCAGCGAAGCGCGTGGCCAGCGCTCGGCCAGTGCCGCCAGCAGTGCTCCGGTGCCGCAACCCACATCCAGGATGCGTGCCGTATCGGGCAGCGGCGGCAGCCGCCGCAGGGTTTCACGCACCGTGGCGGTGATATAGGCCGACCATCGCTGATCGTAGACGGTCGCCAGTTTGCGGTACTCGGTGCTTGCCGGTGCAGGGTCTCGTTTGTTCGAAATGCTCATTAGCCTTTGCCGAATACGGATCGTAGTGCCCAGTCGCAACGCCGTTGCACGGAATCATCCAGACGGGTATGGATTTCCTCGCCTCCGTGATGGTGGCCAAATTCTTCACGGCATTGGCGGGCAATTGTTGGCAGTTCTTCGGCCAGTTCCCGCAGGCGTTTCAGCAGGGGGGCGGGTGGCATGCCCAGTTGCCGGGCCATCTGTTCCCAGTCTTCCCGGGTGATACGCTCTGGCTGCATATTGTTTCCTACCGTCAGCGCCATGTCGCGCGCGTAACTGCCCGGAGTGATCAGGTTGAGGAATTCAATGGCAACGAGGTCATAAAATGGAGCCAGCACCGGCACGGACTCGCCGGGCCGATACAGCAGGGCCAGGTTTTTGCCATGGCCGTCCCAGTTGCCGATCAAATAATTGAAGATTTGCCAGTCGCGCAGGCTGGCCAGTGCGCGTGCGGGTTCCGCGAGGTGGGCGCGCAGCAGTTCGGAAAATTCCGCTAGCCCGGGTCCGCCGTCTTTCTCGTACTTGAGGCTGGCAGGCATGCCCAGCGCTTGAAGCAGGTCTTCCTGGTGGAGGCGCTGCAGTTCGCCATTCGGATTGCGGATGCGGTCGTAGCGCGTAATACAAAGCCAGGGGATGGAGTCATCATCTGCGCCGCTTCGCAGGAATTGCGTTTCAACCACAGGCATATTAATGGCCCGTGCCATCCGGTTGGCCAGATACTCGGCGAAACACACACGCGGGATAGTCTCGAACTTGACAATGTGGCTGGATGGATAATGCTGCGTCGGCAGGGCATAGCGATCATCTTCCAGACGCACCGGTAGCTTGTCCTGAGCCCCTGCCAGGGAGAAACGTTGTGGTTGCCCCGTGAATTGTGACGCGTTGGTGCCGTGCGCCCGCACGATCGCGAGTAATTCCTCTTCCCGGAGTAGCCGGGGTGGTTGATCCGGCGCTTCGGGTTCCCGGCCCTCGGGCAGAATGCTCAGGGCGCCGGCGCAATCGCCACCGATGGCCAGCAGCAGCCCCGCGTCGTCCTCGGGATCAATGCCCTGTTGTCGGCAAATACGCTGGCGGGTGCCACCTTCCGGTAACAGGCCGGCAAAGTAACCATGCGCTTCGTGTTCCTGTTCGCCATGTTGCAATGGCAGGCTGACGGATACCGGGAAGCCGGTGCCGTCCAGCCAATCGGAGGAGTAGGCGAAATACAGCAGACCCCGGGTATTTTCCCGTAGCCGGCCAACCCTTTGTTGGCCCCACCAGACCGTGGCGGTGCGACGATTCATGTCGGGGGGTTGTTGTCGTTGGGTTGTGCGCTGCGCGCCAGCAATTTTTCCGCTTCATTGCGGGGTAAAATCAGCGTTTCCAGGCCCAGTGCCTGCAAGGCATGCAAGACCCGGGACAGAGAGGCATTGGGCTTGCCGCGTTCAAATTCTGACAGAAAGCGTATGGATAAGCCGGTGAGCGCATACAATGATTCCAGCGTCAGCCCCTGGCGCTTTCGTTCGGCGCGGAAGAGTTGACCAAGCGTTTCCGCAGAACGGATTCGGGTGATGGGTGCATATTTTTTTTTGTCCCGATTCGTAAAATCTGGCATGATTTCAAGTCTTCTCTTTCAATTTGTCCCGATTCGTAAAATAAAGCATGCGGTGAAAAAACACAATAGACATTTATCCCGATTCGTAAAACAACGTTTCCTTAAGGGTGGCAATTAATCAGCGTTTTCCTGGGCGCTTTCAGTTATCCGGCGACATGTTATACGGGCAATAATCGGGGGGGGGGAGTGAGTTCATGTGTGGCCTGTATGTTGATTGGTAGAATGTGGTAGTCGCAGGCGATTGACCAGCCCGCCGAGCAAGTGACCCAGCCAGTAATAGAACAGGCTGTTGGCCAGCACGGTGGGCACGATGAAATACCACTCTCGCAAGTGATTGACCCAGCCAGTCAGCCAGGCGATGGGGAAACCCATCGGGAAAATTCCCGGAAGCGCCGCCAGATCGCAGACCCAGCCGGTACAGGTAAAGGCCTCGTACCAGACGATCCCGGCCACCAGCAGATAAGTAGCCACCAGGGTCCAGCCGGTTTTTGATCGCCACCTTGCGGTCATGAACGTTCCACTCTGTTGCTCACGCCTGTGGTGTTGCACTCCATGATAGTCGACGAGGCGCGTCAGGGGTTAGCAGCGGCAACGGCCTCCCTGGCCAGTTGGGTGATTCGTGGCCAGTCGCCGCGCGCCACGGCCTCGGCCGGGGTCAGCCATGAGCCCCCCACGCAGGCGACATTGGGCAGGGCGAGATAGTCCGGCAGGTTGGCCAGGCTGATCCCGCCGGTGGGGCAGAAGCGGATATCGGGGAAGGGCCCGGCCAGTGCCTTGAGCATGGCAATGCCGCCGGCTGCTTCAGCCGGGAACAGCTTGAGGCTGTCAAAGCCGGCTTCCTGTGCGCGCAGGATGTCGGACGGGGTCATAACCCCGGGCAGCAGGGGCAGACCGGAAGTTGTTGCGGCTTCAGCCAGTGCCGGGGTGAGCCCGGGGCTTACGGCAAAATGCGCCTCCAGGGCCCGGGCGCGGTACAGGTCATCGGGTTGGCGCACGGTGCCGATGCCGGTAATGGCTTCCGGTACCTCGGCGAGGATGCGTTCGAGGGCGGCCCAGGCCTGGTCCGTTCGCAATGTAATCTCAAGCACATGCAGGCCGCCGGCCACCAGCGCCCGTGCCAGCGGCACCGCCGAGTCAGGGTCATCAATCCGGATTACGGGGATTACCGGGGCGGATGCCAGAATCTCGCGCATGCGTGCTATCCCTGCTCGTTGTCCGTGGCCATCAGGCTCATGGCGCCCTGTTCCGCGCCTGTGGTCACGCTGCGGAAGTTGGCGAACAGTTCACGACCCATGCCCTCACGGGCCCGGGCCAGGTTCCCGGGCGCCCCGGCCCGGCGTTTCGCCAGTTCGTCTTGCTTTACCAACAGTTCAAGATGGCCGTTGCAACCGTCTACCTGTAGCAGGTCGCCATCACGAACGAGGCCCAGGGCCCCGCCGCAGGCGGCTTCGGGGGTCACCTGGATGGCAGCGGGCACCTTGCCGGATGCGCCTGACATGCGTCCGTCGGTGACCAGTGCGACGCGATAGCCCCGGTCCTGCAGCACGGCCAGGGTGGGGCTGAGTTTGTGCAATTCCGGCATGCCCCGGGCGCGGGGCCCCTGCCAGGGCAGCACGGCGACCATGTCCCGGTTCAGTTCGTCCCGGGCGAAAGCCGCCAGCAGTTCATCCTGGCTGGCAAAGACGCGGGCCGGGGCTTCAATGCTGTGGTGGTCTTTCGCCACCGCCGAAAGCTTGATGATCGCCCGGCCCAGGTTGCCGTTGAGCAGGCGCAGCCCGCCCGCTGTATCGAAGGGGGCGCTGGCCGGCCGCAGGATGTTGTCATCGCCGCTGGCTACCGGCGCCTCGCGCCAGGTCAGGCGGTTGTCATCCATGAACGGTTCGCGGGTGTAGTGGCGCAGCCCCAGGCCTGCCACCGTGGCCACATCCTCGTGCAGCAGACCGGCATCCAGCAATTCGCGGATCAGATAGCCCATGCCGCCGGCGGCGTGGAACTGGTTCACGTCGGCCTCGCCATTGGGATACAT
>SLRW01000007.1 GCA_007130745.1 Gammaproteobacteria bacterium | reverse complement strand
CTGCCCATGACGCTTATTGGTCATGAAGTACGCCTGTTCAGCGAGGATCCGAAAAATCCCGGTAGTTACCGCACCATTGATGGTGGCACCGTGGAAGCTATCGGCGCCATTCACTTTGCTGACGAACCCGTGCGCACTGGCGCCAAGGGGATCAAGAAAGAGCAGTTGTACGTGGAACTGCAGATCCACGGTGAAAACAAGCAACAACAGGTAGAAGACCTGGGTGTACGCCCGGGCGACACTCTGATCCTGAATCGCCCCATCAAACGCGGCTTCAGCCCGGACACCTTCTATGGCGCCTACCTGGACAACGGGCTGGGTTGTTTTGTTACCGCCGAGGTTGCCCGGCTGATTGCCGAACGCGGCGGACCGAGACATGTGCGCGTGATGTTTGCCTTTGCCAGCTACGAGGAAATCGGCCGTTTTGGCAGCCGGGTACTGGCAGGCGAGCTGCGGCCGGATGCCATCATTGCCGTGGATGTGAACCATGATTATGTGGCTGCGCCCAACATCGGCAGCAAGCGCATGAACCCGCTGGAAATGGGCAAGGGCTTTACGCTCTCGGCCGGCTCCATCATCAGTGAGCAGCTCAACAGCCTGATTCAGGATGCCGCGCGTGAACACAGTATTCCCGTGCAGCGAGATGTACGTGGCGTGGATACCGGCACCGATGGCATGGCCGGAGTGCTGGCCAGCATCGATTGCGTGGCGACCTCCGTGGGCTTCCCCATCCGCAACATGCACACTATCTCGGAGACCGGGCATACCGGTGACGTACTCGCAGCAGTTCATGCGGTCACCGAAACCGTGGTCAAGCTCGATAACGAAAACCGCGGCAATGGGCTTCAGCAGCGTTTTCGCGACAATCATCCGCGACTGGACGAAGCCACCGCCCTGCCCCATTCGGGACATAGCGGCGGCAAACAAAAACGCTGATCGGGGAAAATGCCGGCTCAGGCAGCCTCGAGCCGGGCCGGCAACACACCCTTCAGGCGCTGATGCAAGTCACGCAGCACTTTCTCGGTGGTCGCCCAGTCCATGCAGGCGTCGGTGATCGATACGCCGTAATCCATGGCCGCGAGATCCTCCGAAAGTTTCTGGTTACCCCAACCGAGGTTGCTTTCCAGCATCAGGCCCACAATGGAGCGGTTGCCCTCCACGATCTGGTTGGCCACATTTTCCGCCACCAGCGGCTGCAAGGCCGGGTCTTTACCGGAATTGGCGTGACTGCAATCAATCACGATATTATCCGGCAGCCCTGCTTCACGAAGCGCCTTTTCGCATAGCGCCACGCTGACCGAATCATAATTGGGCTGCTTGCCGCCGCGCAGAATCACATGCCCGTAGGCATTACCCCGGGTACGCACCACGGCGCACTGGCCTTCCTGGTTAATGCCCAGAAAATTATGCGGGCGTGCCGCCGACAACAGCGCATTCACCGCCACATCCAGACTCCCGTCCGTGCCATTCTTGAAGCCTACCGGCATGGACAGGCCACTGGCCATTTCACGGTGGGTCTGGGATTCAGTTGTGCGTGCACCAATCGCAGACCATGAAATAAGATCAGAGAGGTACTGCGGCACAATCGGGTCCAGCGCCTCAGTCCCGGTGGCTAACCCCATATCGGCCAGGTCTCTCAACAACTCCCGCGCCAGCCGCAACCCCTCATCGACCCGGAAGCTGTCATCCAGTCGCGGATCGTTGATCAGCCCTTTCCAGCCCACGGTGGTGCGCGGTTTTTCAAAATACACACGCATTACAACCACCAGGGTTTCCTGCACTTCGCGGGCCAGCCCCTGCAGCCGTTCGGCGTATTCACGCGCGGCTTTTACGTCATGGATCGAACACGGACCAAGCACCACAAACAGGCGCGGATCCTGGCGATCCAGAATCCGTTGCAGCGTCCGCCGCCCTTCTACCACCGTGCGCACACCGCTTTCGCCCAGCGGCAATTCATCCTTGAGTTGCTCCGGAGTGACCAGCACGTCCTGGGCTTCAACATTAAGATTGTTCAGTACCTGATCTGACATGAAATATACCTGATTGACAACACCAAGGGCCACGTCGCCGGGGAAACGCGGATTGCGTCTCCCCGGGCCGGCCACAACATGCCCGTATTCTAACGGATTGCGCCAGTCCGCGCAGCGCCCGGGGACAGATCAGGCCACTCGCAGCAGCTGCACCAGCCAGACCAGCATAATCACCACCTGAACCAGGAAAAAGCTAAAGCGCACCTGGGCCCAAAGGTGACTGGCGGCGATCAGGTGTGAAACCGTCTGTCCTACCCGTGCGGCGAGGAACCACAACGCCAGCGGCTCCGTAATGCTGGCCTGACCACTGATATGGGCCACCAGCACCAGCGCCGCGAACAGCGGCAGCGTCTCCAGACAGTTGGCATGGGCCCGGCACAATCGATTCGAAAAGGGCGACACATCACTACCGTCGGGGGCAAACTCATGCGCCTGTTTTTTGCCGGCAAGTACTACAGACACACGCTGCACGGCCAGTATCAGCAACAACAAAATGGTCCAGGCGACAAAGCCGGTAAGGGCAAGCAATGAACTACTCATGATTGGACTCCTGTAAATTCTCGCCAGCCGGGGCAAATGAACCAGTGTGGTTGACCCTGGTCCTATCCATGGGGCCCGACTACGTTACAATGCAATACGTGAATAATCATAATGACACAAACGGGGTACGGCTATTACAAGCTGGTCAACCCCTGCGTTTGCTCACCTATAACATGCAGGTGGGCATAGAGACCGCCCGCTACCATCATTACCTGACCCGTGGCTGGCGGCACGTACTACCGTGTACGCAGCGCGAAAATAATCTTCGCCGGATGGCGGCCCTGCTGGGAGAATACGACATCGTCGCCCTGCAGGAAGCCGACGCCGGTAGCGTACGCAGCATGCATGTCAACCAGGTGGAGTTTCTGGCCCGCGAGGCGGGTTTCCCCTGGTGGTATGCCCAAATCAACCGCAAACTCGGCCGCTTTGCACGTCACAGCCTGGGGCTGCTCAGCCGGGTTGAACCACGAGAGATTACCGAACATCGCCTGCCGGGGCTGTTGCCGGGGCGGGGCGCGATGACCGTGCGCTTCGGTGAAGGCAGCAGCGAGCTGGTAGTGGTTATCGCTCATCTGTCCCTGGGAGAGGCCTCACGCAACCAGCAACTGGCCTATCTGCGCGGGCTGGTGGCACATCATGACAACGCGGTCGTCATGGGTGACATGAACTGCCGTGGCAATATTCTGGATGCGCGCCTGCCGCTGGATCTGGCTGGTGGTATTGATAACCCGCTGGCCACCTTCCCCAGTTGGCGGCCACGCCAGGACCTGGATCACGTGCTGGTTTCCGCAGCGCTGCAAACCGGGCTTACCGAGGTCGTCGACTATTCCATGTCCGACCACCTGCCGCTGGCCAGCGACATCATCCTGCCCGCCGATACCGGCGAACTCAGCGTGATCGAACGCCCCCCGCTATTTCAGCCGGAACCGTCCTGACTGCCGTTTGCGGCCAGCGCCGCACGTGCCATATCCCTTAATAGCCCGGTCGTCAGCGCCCCCGCCTCGACCTGACGCTGCCCTCCCTCAGCATCCGCTCCTCGCCAGTAGAGGACGACCTGTCCTTCATCTCCCGGCCGGACACCGACATGCGCCGGCGAAGCACTGCCATCAGTGGCCACAAGCTCGACCCCGTCACCATCGCTGTCAACAAGCTTTAACTGCCGGCCGTTTGTTGCAAAACGGTCTGCTACCTGTTCCAGCGCAGGCCTGGCCACATAGCGCAGGGCCGCAGTCACACGTTGCCGGCGCAATGCCCCGTCAACCTCATTACGCTGGGTATCGGCGTGCTCACGACTGTCACGCCGGGCTCGCACCTCGCCGGTCAAAATATCCAGCCATTGCATCATATTGCTCCGCAAAAAAGTGTTTAAGTGATTACGTGGTTAATTGGTTAAGGCGCGAGAACCCGTGGTGCAGAACCACCCCCTAAGAAAACGCGCCGAGAGACCGTCAATGCAGCTTTTGTTCGCCTTGAGTCAGTTTATAGCTCATGATGGCGCGGATTATCTACCTGGACCTAAGCAGAGGTTCGGCGCGTGCTCCGGATTACCCGGATAGCAACGATCCATCCCGCGCCTTAACCACTTAACCACGTAATCACCCCAGCCTCTGTAGTATCTGTTCGACGGCCTCATGCCAACCTTTGGGGCCCGGGGTGCGGGCATACAGTACCGCCGGATGCCCGGCCAGTTCCAGCATGCTGCCATCAGCGCCGGGCAACACGACCGCCATGTCCGCCGCCCGCAACATGGCCTCATCAGCACCATGACTGCCCAGCGCCACACTGAACCACTGCGCTCCGGACCAGGCACAGCGGTATCGTTCTCTGAGCATTTCCACGCTGCTGGCGCGATCACCACTACCCAGAACATGCAACAAACGGGCGCCCCGCAGCAAGCGCAGCCCCTGCTTTGCCAGTGCCTGTTCAAAACGCGCCAGAGAGCGACTGTCCCCTTCCCAGAACAGTGGCTCGGAACACAAGCGCTCGCTCGCCAGACGCGCCGCCTCCGGACTTAGTCCGGTACGTTCACTGAGCTGCTCCGGACTGAGGTCGCCACAACCACAAAAGCGGAAACCTGTGTCACTCTCGCGCAGTTTCACCAATGTGCGGCGGATATTTTTCCACGAAGGGCCCTGCAGCTCGACCTGTTCTTCTTCTGCCTTCACCCCGGCGTCCGCGACATCAAAATAGCCGCGCGGGATCACGCATGCGCCACCGTTTTCCACCACGAAGGGATGGGTGTTATTCATTGCCCTGCGCAGTCGACGCATTTCCGGCAGGGTCCGGCTGGAAACCAGCACCAGGGGAATACCATTCCGATCCAGCATGTCCACAGCCGCTGCAGCCGGGGCCCAGGAATAACTGTGCTCATCCAGCAGGGTGCCGCCCAAGTCGGTAAATACCAGCGTGCGATCCATACACGCCTCCCGTTCCAATGTTCCCGTACTGCAAAGCATACGGATTTGCCGCACCCGCCACCAGCTCGCCTGACGCAGCTTGACAAATCAGCCATAATGGCCGGCTACGGCTTGTCAAAATTTCAATTCCCGCGGCCCGGGCGCATCGGCCGGTTCGCGGGTAATTTCCTACTCAGGAAGGTCGATGGAAAACGAACGTCAGCAGCAACTTCATAATGCCATTGCCGAGCGCATCCTCCTGCTCGACAGCGCCATGGGCACCATGATCCAGAACCAGAAGCTCGAAGAAGCCGACTTTCGTGATCATGACATGTTGCGCGAGCACCCGCATGATCTCAAGGGCAACAATGACATCCTGGTGCTGACACGGCCGCAAGTCATTCACCGCATCAACCAGGCCAATCTCGAAGCCGGCACCGATATTCTGGAAACCAATACTTTCAACGCCACCAGCATTTCACAAGCCGACTACCACACCGAGCACCTGGTCTACGAAATCAACTATCACGGGGCGCGTATTGCCCGGGAAGATGCCGATGAGTGGAGCCGGCGAACGCCCGGGCAACCCCGTTTTGTCACCGGCGTACTCGGCCCGACCAACCGCACGGCGTCGCTATCGCCCGACGTCAACAACCCGGGCTTTCGCAACATCAGTTTTGAGGCGCTGTGTGATGCCTATGTCGAGGCCGCACAGGGACTGATTGACGGCGGTGCGGACCTGTTTCTGATTGAAACCATCTTTGACACGCTCAATGCCAAGGCCGCGCTGTATGCGCTGGAAACGGTTTTCGCCGACCGGGGTGTACGTTTCCCGGTGATGATTTCCGCCACCATTACCGACGCGTCCGGGCGTACCCTTTCGGGCCAGACCACGGAAGCCTTCTGGAACTCCGTGCGCCATGCCCGGCCCTTCTCGGTAGGCCTGAACTGCGCGCTGGGCGCGGCTGAACTGCGGCCCTACGTGAAGGAGCTGGCGCGCATCGCGGATACCCATGTCTCCGCTCATCCCAACGCCGGCCTGCCCAACGATATGGGCGAATACGACCAGCCCCCCGAACACATGGCGCCGCTGATCCGCGAATTTGCCGACAGTGGCTTTCTTAATATTGTCGGCGGTTGCTGCGGCACCACCCCGGAACACATTGCGGCTATCCGTGAAACGCTTGTCGGCCTGCCGCCCCGCCATATCCCCGAGCGGCCACCGGCCACACGGCTTTCGGGGCTGGAGCCTTTCAATATTGACGGCGATTCGCTGTTCGTCAATGTGGGCGAGCGCACCAACGTCACCGGCTCGGCGCGTTTTCGCCGCCTGATCAAGGAAGGCGACTACGATGCCGCACTGGATGTCGCCCGCGAACAGGTGGAAAACGGCGCCCAGGTCATCGACATCAATATGGACGAAGGCATGCTGGATTCGCAGCAGGCCATGGTTGACTTCCTCAATCTGGTCGCCGCCGAGCCGGATATCTGCCGCGTCCCCATCATGATCGACTCTTCCAAATGGGAGATCATTGAAGCCGGGCTCAAGCGCATCCAGGGCAAGGGCATCGTCAACTCCATCTCGCTCAAGGAAGGCGAGACAGCGTTTCTGGAACAGGCCCGCAAGGTGCGGCTGTACGGCGCTGCCGCCGTGGTTATGGCCTTTGACGAAAAGGGCCAGGCCGACACGCTTGAGCGACGCAAGCAAATCTGCCGGCGGGCTTATGACCTGCTGCTGGAAAAAGCGCAATTCAACCCTGAAGACATCATCTTTGACCCCAATATTTTTGCCATTGCCACCGGCATTGAGGAACATAATAA
The DNA here is from genome assembly GCA_007130745.1 of Gammaproteobacteria bacterium. GTDB lineage: Bacteria > Pseudomonadota > Gammaproteobacteria > UBA5335 > SLRW01 > SLRW01. Next base: position 8,355 of record SLRW01000007.1, on the reverse strand, counting down.
CTACGCCCTGGATTTCATCGAGGCCACTCGGTGGATCAAACAAAACCTGCCGGGGACAAGTGTCTCCGGCGGCCTGTCCAACCTGTCCTTTTCCTTCCGTGGCAACAACCGGGTGCGCGAGGCCATGCACTCGGTATTCCTGTACCACGCGATCAAGGCAGGCATGGACATGGCCATCGTCAACCCGGCCCAGCTTGAGGTCTACGAGGAAATCGAACCGCAACTGCGTGAACGGGTCGAGGATGCCATTCTCAATCGCCGGGATGACGCCACCGAGCGCCTGCTGGAATTCGCCGAAACCGTCAAGGACGGTCCGGCAAAGGAGAAAAAGGAAGACCTGGCCTGGCGCCAGTGGCCGGTGGAAAGACGCCTTGAACACGCGCTGGTCAAGGGCGTCGCCGAATACGTCGTGGAAGACACCGAAGAAGCCCGCCTGAACCATGAGCGGCCCATTCATGTCATTGAGGGTCCGCTGATGGACGGCATGAACGTGGTTGGTGACCTCTTCGGCGCCGGCAAAATGTTCCTGCCGCAGGTCGTTAAATCAGCGCGCGTGATGAAAAAGGCCGTAGCCCACCTGCTGCCCTATATCGAAGAGGAAAAGGCCGATGGCGGCGATGACGAACCCGCCGGCCGTATCCTGCTGGCCACGGTCAAGGGCGATGTGCACGATATCGGCAAGAACATCGTCGGGGTGGTGCTGCAGTGCAACAACTTCGAGGTCACCGACCTCGGCGTGATGGTCCCTGCCGAAGACATTCTCAAGGCCGCCCGCGAACACAACGCCGACATTATCGGCCTGTCCGGCCTGATCACCCCCTCTCTGGACGAAATGGCCAATGTGGCCAAAGAAATGCAGCGCCAGGGCTTCAGTTGCCCGTTGTTAATCGGCGGCGCCACCACCTCGCGCGTACACACTGCGGTCAAGATCGCGCCTGGTTACGAAGGCGACACCATCTACGTCAAGGACGCTTCCCGGGCAGTGGGTGTGGCTTCCAATCTGGTCAGCGAAACCCGCTACGAGGATTTTGCCGCCGGCATACGCGAGGAATACGAACGCGTTCGCCAGCAGCATGCCAGCCGCCAGAAAAAACAGAAATGGGTGCGTCTGGAACAGGCACGGGAGAACCACACGCCCATTGACTGGGAAGCCTTCGAGCCAACAGTACCCGCTCAACAGGGGGTTCAGGTGCTGGAGGATTATCCTCTGGAGCGTATTGCCGAATACATTGACTGGACGCCCTTTTTCAAGACCTGGGAGCTGGCCGGCAGCTATCCGAAAATCCTTGACGACGACACCGTGGGAGAACAAGCCCGCAACCTTTTTGATGATGCCCGCGAGATGCTGGCACAGATGGTCAAAGAACAATGGGTTACGGCACGCGCCGTTTTCGGCCTGTTCCCGGCCAACGGCGTCGGTGATGACACCGAGTTATACACCGGAGAAGACCGCAGTGAAGTGCTCACCATCCTGCATCACCTGCGCCAGCAAAACGAAAAACCGCCCGGCCGGCCGAACCAGTCACTGGCGGATTTCATCGCCCCCAAAGAAAGTGGCAAACCGGACTACATTGGCGCCTTTGCCGTCACCACCGGCGTGGGCCTGGATGAGCATGTGGCCCGCTTTGAAGCCGACCATGACGATTATCGCTCGATTATGGTCAAGGCGCTGGCCGACCGGCTGGCCGAAGCCTTCGCCGAGCATCTGCACCAGCGCGTGCGCAAGGAATACTGGGGTTACGCCGCCGACGAGACGCTGGATAATCCCGATCTCATTGGCGAAAAATACCAGGGTATCCGTCCCGCAGCCGGCTACCCGGCATGTCCTGATCACACCGAAAAGGACATCATCTGGGAAATACTGGACGTGGAGAACAGGATCGGATTACGGCTGACTGAATCAAAAGCCATGGTACCTACAGCCGCCGTCAGCGGCTTGTATCTGGCCCATCCCGAGAGTCGCTATTTCGGCCTGGGCAAGATCTACAGGGATCAGGTTGATGATTACGCCCGGCGCAAGCACATGAGCGTGGCAGAAATTGAAAAATGGCTGGGTCCCAACCTGGGTTACGAACCAGAAGAATAACCACAGCCCGAACCGGGTTGTCTGCCCTGACCGGCGCCGCGCTTCTTTTTTAATCAATGCCTTGCATTATTCTCCTATTAGATTAACATGCTTGTTAATCTAATAGGAGGGCGCTGGAATAATGACCGATACACCCCACACCCGCCGCGGGCGCCCGCCAGCCACCGAGGCCGAAATTGAAGCCGCCCGCGAAGCAGTCATTACCGCTGCCATCCCTGTGTATGCCCGACATGGCTACGCCGACACCAGCGTGCACAGAATCATCGAAGTCGCCGGCATTTCACGCCCCACCTTTTACAAGCTCTTTGACAGCAAGCATGACGTCATTAATCCGATCGTCTGGCGCGCCAGTCATGAACTGGTAAAACGCATTAAACAAGCCAGCCAGGATACGGCCGAGCCCATGCGGCGGCTGGCAGCCATCGCCGATGCCTGGCTGGGATGGGCACATGAACTGGGCTCGCTGGTGCAGATTCTCTACCGCGAAATCAACCACCCCGAGTCCCCGGTGCCTGAGGCCAGACAATGGTTGCTGGAAGCGCTGCGAGAAATTTTCCAGGCACACTCCCGCGAAGCCGGCATGGACCGCCTGGACCCGTTGTTCCTGGATACGCTGGTTATGGTACTGGAACACACCAGTGCTTCGCTGTTCGATCAGGGTCGGCCTTCGACCTCGGCGCTGAACCGCCGGCGAAAGGTAATCCTGCGTATCCTGATCGCCAGCCTGGCCCGGCCGCCAGAATACGCAGCCATTCCGCCCCTGCCCCGCCAGCCGGAATTTGTGACGCTGGATACCCACCGCTGAAATACTGCGGCAAAAGCAAGCAAAGCGACGCGGGCATAAAACAGATAAGTATAAAGTGGCGCTCCCACGGGGACTCGAACCCCGGTTTTCGCCGTGAGAGGGCGACGTCCTGGGCCGCTAGACGATGGGAGCGCTGACGACCTTCGTGAGGGATGCGTATTATGGACCCTGCGTCAGCGGCGGGCAAGCGGCCCGGGGGTGCCGCCGTCACCACAATATGATACGTTCCCCCGCATTGTCTCAATCCAGCTTCCCCCGGCCGGGATACCAAAGCGACCGGGGACGGCAGTCGGAGCCCAGCAAGTGGAAAACGACGTCAATTTCCTGGTCGATGTTCTTTTACCCTGGACCCTGCGCCTGATCATGTTCGGCATGGGCATGCTCCTCACGCTGAGCGACTTTATTCGTCTCAAGGATTATCCGCGTGCCGTGGTCGCCGGTCTGGGCGGACAACTCCTGCTATTGCCGCTGGTCGGCTTTGCCCTGGCCTGGCTCTGGCAACTGTCGCCCGAGCTGGCCATTGGCCTGGTAATCCTGGCTGCCTGCCCCGGTGGCACCACCTCCAATCTGGTCTCGCATCTGGCGCGTGGTGACGTGCCCCTGTCCATCACGCTCACTGCCGTCAACAGCTTCATCGTGGTGGTCACCATCCCGCTGTTCGCAGTGCTGGCCATGGACCTGTTCATCGGCGAACCCGCCGATGTACCCATGCCTTACGGCTCGGTGATCTGGTCGGTGTTCAACTACACCATCATCCCGGTAGGCCTGGGTATGCTGGTGCGCGCCCTCTTCCCTGCCCTGGTCCGTCGCATCCGGCGACCCTACGACATCTTCGCCGCTTTTGCCTTTGTCTTTATCGTGCTGATCATCGTCTGGGATTCACGCGAGAATCTGATGCGATACTTCGTGGAAGTCGGCAGCGTCACATTGGCACTGAATCTGCTGATGACGGGACTGGGGCTGGCTATAGGCGCTGCCCTGGCTATCGGCACCCGACAGACACTGACCCTGGGCATCGAAATCGGCATCCAGAACACCGTGCTGGGCATGGCCGTGGCCGGCGCGGTACTGCACGGTGTTCGCGGACTGGACGGCAGCATCATGCTGATGCCGGCGGCTATTTACGGACTGATCATGTTCCTGCCCACGGTAGCCATCATCCGCTATGGTCGCCGCAAACTGGAAGACCCGGGGCAGGCCTATTACAGCGACGACTGAAATTACCGCCACAGGATCTGCTGGGATGTGATTGATTAATCAGCGTTTCCCTAGGCCTTGCTACCCCGCATCAGGTGTCGCAACTGTACCCCGTCCACCGGCACAATGCCTGACTCGCGCGCGAGCCTGCGGGCTTCAGCGGTAAATGAACCGGTAGTCACAATATAACCGCCATCCACGCCGGCTGCCTGAACATGCGCGTGCAGCTTGCGTATCGCCAGCACCCCGACCTGACCGGTCTTCCACAAACCGCACTGCACGAAATATCGCTGCCCGTCATGCTCCAGGATAAGGTCCGCGGAAGCATTGAGGTCAGGCCCACCCTTGCGAACTATCACACGATAGCCCCGGCGGCGAAATGCTTCCGCCACCATGTGCTGGAAACCCGTCGCCGAAAGCCCTCCTGATGTGCCGCCAGGCGCTTCAGCCGCACTTGCAGCCGGTGTCCTTGCCGCATTGCCCTGATCAACGTCATCGACTGTTCTTGCCGCTGCACCATCTGCGACCCCGACAGGCCGGCTTCGCCACCAGAGCACCAGCGCTGCCAGGGCACCGAACAGAAATACGCCGCAGGGAACAGCCCAGACCAGAAGCCCTGGCAAGACGGAAAACCACACCAGCGCCATACCCGCAAGCATGGCCAGAGACATCAGCACGGTAAGCACAGCAATCCCTCGCCAGTCTGAAGCGATCTCACGTAAACTCTGCGAAGGCAATGTACTCATTCCGAAAAGCCTGTCCCTGACTCCCCTGCGGTGCATTCAGGATACTGGCACGCCGTCCATCAGGCCAGCCCGGAAGATCAGGCGCCACTGCCGGGTCTGGCGACACGAATCCGTGGATGCACCAGTACAAACACCAGAGCAATCGATGCCAGGGCCAAATTAAGCATATATGGCGCCTGCGGCAGCCACTGATACAGTGGCATGCCAACAAAGGGCGCAAAAATCACACCGATTGCCCCGGTGGTATTCATCAACCCGGTAACCGCACCTTGTTCGTCCGGGCCCGCCGACAGCGAGGCGCCGGCCACTGCCCCTGGCTGCGTGAGCCCAAAGGTAAAGCCCAGCGCCATCAGCGCAACAAACATGCTGCCCGCAGAATCCCCCGCTACCAGTGTGGCAAAAGCCAGCAAGCCGCAAAATATCCCCGAGGCCATCATGGTGCGCGGCAACGGCCGCAATATGCGCACAATCACCAGCTGGGCAAACAGGGCACAGGCGGCCGTACCCATCAGCGCTACGCCCACAAAGCGGGCACTCTGCGCCACTTCCATACCCAGCACATCGATGGCATAGAACCCGGCCGTCTGCATGGTGCTGGCCTGGGAGATCGCGACAATAATGCCCACGATCAGAAAGGGCAGCAGTCTTGAATCCAGCGCCCGGATACGCCGTATCGAACCGGCATGCGCCCTAGGCGGACGGTTCTCGGGCAACTTCAGGCGCATCAGCAAGGCACTCAGTCCACCGAGCAAGCCGACAACGTAAAAAGGCGCCATCAACCCCAATGGCAGCAGCAAGGCCACCACACCCGGCCCCAGGGTAACCCCCAGACCAAAAGCCGCCCCCAGGATCGTCAGTCTTGCCGCACGATCGGCCGGTGGCGTGCGATCGGCAATATAGGCCTGGGCCGCCGGCATGGTGGCCGAACCGAAGGCTCCGAAAATCGAGCGGGAGATAATCATCAGCAAATAGGCCGGCCACAGCGCCAGCCAACCGGACAACCCGGCTTGCACACAAAGGCCGAAAGCCACCATGGATACCGCGTATCCGCATAAGCCGGTGATGATGACCGGACGGCGCCCCCAGTGATCGCTGCGCCGCCCCCATATCGGGCTGCCCAGCACCCAGAACACCGCCGAGATCGCGAAAATCGCACCCACCTGCAGCTCACTCAGCCCCATACTGCGAGCCACTGGCGGCAACACGGCGAACATCAGCGACTGGCCCATGCCCACGCTGATAAGGCAGAAAAACAGCAGGCGAAAAGCGCTCCGTTGATCACCGGCAATTGAGACAGCAGTCTGGAAAGAAGTCGGGTTCACCCGGGCATGATACGCGTCACGCCGACTCAAGGGCCACTGCAGACAAACGCGCCAGCCAGGCCTTTACTGCTGCATAAAGATTTCGATTCGCACCTGGCTGGCCTCCACGGCCTGCCTGTCAGCACTGGCCACACCCAGGCCATAATGGCGCATGGTGTGCCAGACTGATTCCATTTGCCGCAGCAACCCCTCGCGCTGGGCCGGCGTCAACTCAGGATCGCGGCGAATCTCGGCCAGCGTCTCGTGCATACCATCCTCAGTGCCAACCGACTGTCCGGAGCGGTTTATCGCCCGGTAGACCCGGACAATGAGATTGCCCGTATCGGCCCATTCGCGACCGTGCTCGAAACCATAGCGCTGGTGGGTATCACGCACCGTTTCGTGACGCTGGTACAGGCGGATCAGATAATGGTAATAATCCAGTGCATCATCGTAATAGACCGGATTCAGGCTGTCGGGGGCAATCGTTTCGGCCTGTTCCGCCCAGTGACGGAGCTCAACCATACTCGCCAGCCAGCGTTCAATGCGCTCCGGTGTCAGGGTATCAGCGGCCTGAACCGCACCTCCCCCTCCCAGCAGCAACAGCCCCGCCAGCGCATATCGAATCAGCGCACTCATGGCGCTCCTCCCCGGCCTCACAGGACCGACTGATTCAACCGATCTGCACCGCCCTGTGCCGCATAACACGTCACCGCTCAAGCGATCACGCACAATCACAATATACCCCTGTCGGGGCAGTCGGTCACCCGCAGGCATGAACACCACTCACAACCCGGGTGACAGCAAGTATAATAGCCGCCAGGCGCGGCCACTCGGAGGTTTCCTGTGGAATTGTGGGTCAGAAGCCCGTGTGTGGCGGTATGCACGCTCAACACCGAAGACATCTGCATCGGTTGCGGACGCAGCCGTGATGAGATCACTGACTGGGCCAGGCTCAGCGCCGAAGAAAAGCGTGCAGTGAATTCACGTGCTGAACAAAGAATGCACGCTCTCACACCTGCCCCGCCGGTATCCCCGAACGAAAACTGATTGCCGCATCCTGCCCGACTACTCTTCGGGCGCATCCAGTATGCGCTCAAGGCGAGGCCGCGCCTGACGCACTGCCCGGCGATCCGATGTGGGGGCATCCGCCATCTCCGCCTGCATACCCTGCATCTGCTCAAGCTGCTGACGCATCATCTGTTTTTGTTCTTCACTCATGTGCGGATTTTCATCGATCTCGCGCAGGGTCTCAGCCATGTCGGCGTCCATCTCGCTCGCACCGGCGGCCATCTCTTCAGCGATCCATGCATTGAAAATCCGTCCGCCTGTTGAAGCCCATTCATCAACACTGCCAAAACCGGCGTCGCGAATAATCCCCTCAACTTCAGGATGCTCCCGCGCCGATTCAGCCATCATGCGTTCAAAATCAAAATCCCGCGGATCTTCTACCTCTGCCATCGGCTCATCCGCAATACCCTCACGATCAGCCCATGCCTGTAAGGCTTCCATGGAATCCGCCCAGCGGTTGACCGTGTTCTCGTCCAACGCCCAGGCCGGCGCACCCGCCATCAACGCCAGCACCACCAGCAGGCTTATACTCCTGTGTTTGATAAGCATGGATTCATCCTCCGTTTTTAATATAACTCACTCGGGATTCTATCGTTCAAACCGCCTGCTCGCCTATCGGCTGCTGCCCGGTCAGGCGGCCCTTGAGCCATTCCGAGGCGTGACTGATCACCAGATAAAGACTGGGCACCACGAACAACGTCAGCAGCATCCCCATCAGCAAGCCGCCAATCACCGTCAGGGCCAGTGGTTGCATCACCTCGGTCCCAGCGGCCAGACCGATGGCCAGCGGTGTCATACCGAGCACCGTGGTCGAGGTGGTCATCAGTATCGGCCGCAGACGAATCGCACCGGCCTCGACAATGGCCTCATCTACCGACAGCCCCCGTTCACGGCGACCAATCTCAATATATTCCACCAGCAATATGGCGTTGTTGACTACAATTCCGATCAGCAGAATCAGGCCAATCAGCACCGGTGCCGACACCGGCGTAGCCGTCAACCACAAAATCAACACCACCCCGATCAGTGACAAGGGCGCCGCTGCCATGATAACCAGCGGGTTACTCAAGCGTTCGTATTGCACCGCCAGCACCACGAAGACCAGAAATACCGCCAACAGGATCACCGTGGACAACTCCCGGTTGGTTT
>SLRW01000098.1 GCA_007130745.1 Gammaproteobacteria bacterium | reverse complement strand
TCCGGGGCATAGGCATAGAAATGCCCGAAGCCGCCACCCAGAAAAGGCGCCGAGCCCATCTGCCAAAACAGCCAGCTCAGCACTTCTGCCCGGGCCGGCGCGGCGGCGGGCAAAAAGGCGCCGAACTTTTCCGCCAGATGCATCAAAATCGCCCCGGATTCAAACACCCGCACCGGCTCATCGCCGCTGTAATCCATCAGCGCCGGGATTTTGGAGTTCGGGTTAACCGCCACAAAGCCGCTGGAAAACTGCTCGCCTTCGAGAATATTAACCGGCCAGGCATCATACTCCGCGCCCGCATGGCCGAGCGCCAGCAGCTCCTCGAATAGCACCGTCACCTTCACCCCGTTGGGCGTGGCCAGCGAATAAAGCTGGAAGGGATGCCTCCCAACCGGCAGGTCCTTGTCGTGCGTGGCACCAGCCTCGGGACGATTGATGCCGGCAAAGCGCCCGCCACTGTCCTTATCCGGCGCCCATACACGGGGCGGGGTATAACCCTGTTCATCACTCATTGCAGATTCTCCAAAAACTCCAGCAAGGTGGTCAGCCTGCGGCGAAAGGCTGTGCGATTACAAGCAGGACCGCCCGGACAACGATTCTATCCCGGACGCTTCGCAGTGGAGCACCTGTATTGCCGCGAAATAGACGCGACGAAAAGATCAAAAAAAGCTAACCATAAAGCACATGAAGAGCATGAAGGGGTTTGTCTGAAAACTGAGCACTCCCGCGCTCTTGCGCGGGAGTGTTTCTCTTTCCCCCACACAAAAGAAAAGCCCCGCACAAGGCGGGGCTTTTCCAACAGCGCATACAGGCTGCGTGAGCGGCTTACATCATGCCGCCCATGCCGCCCATGCCACCCATGCCGCCCATGTCGGGCGCACCGCCGCCGTCGTCCTTCTTTGGCAGCTCGGCCACCATGGCCTCGGTGGTGAGCATCAGGGCGGCCACGGACGCTGCGTTCTGCAGCGCACTGCGGGTCACCTTGGCGGGATCGAGAATACCCATCTCGATCATGTCGCCATACTCACCCGAAGCGGCATTGTAGCCATAGTTACCCTTCTTGGACGCCACCTGGTTAAGCACCACGGAGGCATCGGCGCCGGCATTGCCGACGATCTGGCGCAGCGGCTCGTCCATCGCGCGGATGGCAATCGAGACCCCCACGTTCTGGTCCTCGTTGTCACCCTTGAGCTTGGCGATGGCCGTACGGGCCCGCACCAGGGTGACACCGCCGCCAGGCACCACGCCTTCTTCCACCGCCGCACGCGTGGCGTGCAGGGCGTCCTCGACGCGCGCCTTCTTCTCTTTCATTTCCACCTCGGTGGCCGCCCCCACCTTGATCACGGCCACACCGCCGGCCAGCTTGGCCACGCGTTCCTGCAGCTTCTCGCGATCGTAGTCGGAGGTGGCCTCCTCGATCTGGGCGCGGATCTGGTCCACCCTGGCCTTGATATCCTGGCCGCGACCCTCGCCATCAACGATGGTGGTGTTTTCCTTGGTAATCTGGACCTTCTTGGCGCTGCCCAGATCCTCCAGGGTGGCCTTCTCAAGCGTCAGGCCGACCTCCTCGGAAATCACCTGGCCACCGGTCAGGATGGCGATATCCTGCAGCATGGCCTTGCGACGATCGCCGAAGCCGGGCGCCTTGACCGCGGCCACCTTGACGATACCGCGAATGGTGTTGACCACCAGCGTGGCCAGGGCCTCACCCTCGACATCCTCGGCCACCACCAGCAACGGACGGCTGGACTTGGCGACGCTTTCCAGCAAGGGCAACAGTTCGCGGATGTTGGAGATCTTCTTGTCGCAGAGCAGGATGTAGGGATTTTCCAGCTCAGCGGACATGCTCTCCTGGTTATTGATGAAGTACGGCGACAAATAACCGCGATCGAACTGCATGCCCTCGACGGTTTCCAGCTCGTTTTCCAGACCCGAGCCTTCCTCGACCGTAATCACGCCTTCCTTGCCGACCTTTTCCATCGCCTTGGCGATAATTTCGCCCACACCGGCATCGGAGTTGGCGGAAATGGTGCCGACCTGGGAGATGAAGGTCTGGGTCTCACACGGGGTGGCCAGCTTGCGGATTTCTTCCACCGCCTTGCTGACGGCCTTGTCGATACCGCGCTTGAGGTCCATCGGGTTCATGCCGGCAGCGACGGCCTTGAGACCTTCACGCATCATCGCCTGGGCCAGCACGGTAGCCGTGGTAGTGCCGTCACCGGCCACATCGGAAGTCTGCGAGGCGACTTCCTTGACCATCTGGGCGCCCATGTTCTCGAAGCGGTCCTCGACCTCGATCTCCTTGGCCACGGACACGCCGTCCTTGGTCACGGTGGGCGCACCGAAACTCTTCTCCAGTACTACGTTACGGCCCTTGGGGCCGAGGGTTACCTTGACCGCGTTGGCCAGGGTGTTGACACCCTTGAGCATACGCTGGCGGGCATCATCTCCGAACTTGATTTCTTTGGCAGCCATGAAAATTCCTCTCGACTGTTCCTGTAATTACCTGTGTAAACGTGCAGAAGCGAACTGACCGCCGAGCGGCTTCAGCCTTCGAGCACGGCCATGACGTCGTCTTCGCGCATTACCAGAAGATCTTCGCCGTCGACCTTGACCTCGGTGCCGGCAAACTTGCCGAACAGCACCTTGTCGCCCTTCTTCAGATCCAGGGCACGGACTTCGCCGCTGTCCAGAATCTTGCCATTACCGACGGCGACAACTTCGCCACGGATCGGTTTTTCGGCGGCCGAGTCGGGGATCACAATGCCCCCGGCGGTCTTGTTCTCTTCCTCTACACGCTTGACGATCACGCGATCATGCAAAGGACGGATATTCATCAAACGTACTCCTTCGATACTGAAACGTTAATGCAACCCGTCCGGCGAAACGGCCGGGCTTCGGATCGACGGATGTTGTTAGCACTCACCCGTAGCGAGTGCTAATAATAGTGATGAATATTTGAGAGTCAAGGCCTGCGGCGAAATACCACGCCGTTATCACCGGTCAGATGACACCATGGCGACGCAAGCATTATCATGCCCGGGCCCGCCGTCATTTTCGCCAGATACCGGAGGATCCATGAGTAACAACGACGTCCTGGTTGTGCTGTGCAACTGTCCGGATATCGAGACCGCCCGCCGGCTGGCCGCGTCTGCCGTGGAACAGCGCCTGGCCGCCTGTGTCAACATTATCCCGGCGGTTGAGTCTGTTTACCGCTGGCAGGGCGAAATCGAGAATGAACCGGAGTCCACCCTGCTGATCAAAACGGCGGGTAAGCGCTTCGATGCGCTGCGTGATTACCTGCACGAAAACCACCCGGATGAACTTCCCGAAGTCATCGCGGTCCCGGTGGTATGGGGCTTGACAGGCTACCTGGATTGGGTCCGTGAATCGACTGACTGAGCACACATACAGCCGCCTGCTGCGCGGTGGGCTGCTGCTCCTGCTGCTGTGCGCACCGGTACTGGCCGGCGCCGGCGTGGCCGACTGGCTGCGTGGCGGCAACACCGGCGCCCAGGGCTACCTGCCCGTGGATGAGGCTTTCATCCCGGAAGTACGCCAGGTGGCCCCCGACAAGCTGGAGGCCGAGTGGTACATCGCGCCGGACTACTACCTGTATCGCGAACAGCTTGGCGTCGAACTCGGCACCGAAGACCTGCTGGCGGCAGGCCATGTCGCCATCCCTGATGGCGAGAAAAAGACCGACGAGTACTTCGGCACCAGCGAGGTGTATTTCGAACGGCTGACCCTGGTGATTGACCTGCCCCGGGATTACGCCGGCGAAACCCTCACCCTGCGCTATCAGGGGTGCGCGGTCGATGGTATCTGCTACGCCCCCACCGAACGCCGTTTCGATGCCGACACCATACTGGTGGAGGCCACCGCCAGTGGCGCCCGCAGCGCCACCACCCCCCCGGCCACGGCACAGGGCCGACTGGGCGAACTGCTCGGTGACGGCCAGCTGTGGCTGATCGGCCTGACCTTCTTCGGCCTGGGCCTGTTGCTGGCCTTTACCCCCTGCGTCCTCCCCATGGTGCCCATACTGCTGGGCCTGATTACCGGCCAGGGGGAATCACTCACCACCCGCCGTGCTTTCAGTCTGTCGCTGGTCTATGTGCTGGCCATGGCGACCACCTACACCGCGGCGGGCGTGGCCGCCGGACTGCTGGGACAAAACCTGCAGATGTGGATGCAACATCCGGCGGTACTGATTCCCTTCGCCGCCATCATGATCGGACTGGCGCTATCCATGTTCGGGTTGTTCACGGTACAGGTGCCGCAGGCGATTCAGCAGCGCCTGACCGCACTGAGTAATCGCCAGCGTGGCGGCACCTTTGGTGGTGCTGCCAGCATGGGCGTACTCTCGGCCCTGATTGTCGGCCCCTGCCTGGCCGCCCCGCTGGCCGGCGCCCTGATCTACATAGGCCAGACCGGCGACGCCGTGCTGGGCGGCTGGGCCCTGCTGAGCCTCAGCCTGGGCATGGGGGTGCCCTTACTACTGGCCGGTGCTTCGGCCGGGCATCTGCTGCCCCGCGCCGGCCCCTGGATGACAGCCATCAAGACCGCCTTTGGCATTCTGCTGCTGGCCGTCGCCATCTGGATGCTCGGGCGCCTGGTGCCCGGCCAGGTGGAGCTGGTGCTGTGGAGCCTGCCGGCCTTTCTAACCGCCGGCACACTGGGAACCTTCAGCCGCCCGGCAGCCGACGCCGGCGTGCTGGTACGACTGCGCCAGGGACTGGGGCTCGCGATACTGGTCTGGGGGATGGCACTGCTGGTGGGCGGTGCCAGCGGCGGCACCAACCCCTGGCAGCCACTGTCACACCTGGCGCTGTCGGGTGAGCGTCAGCAACTGGCCTTGCCGGAATTCACCGCCATCAAGTCAGTGGATGAACTGGAACGCGAACTGGCGCAGGCCCGCGAGGCCAGTCAGCCGGTAATGCTGGAGTTCTATGCTGACTGGTGCGTGGACTGCATCCGCATGGAGCGAACCACGTTCCGCGACCGACGCGTGCACGAGGCGCTGGCGGGCGCACGTCTGCTCAAGGCCGACGTCACTGCCAATGACGAAACCGACCGCCACCTGATGCAGAAGCTGCGCGTGCTAGGCCCGCCCAGCATGCTGTTCTGGAATGCCGGCGGCGAGGAAGACCCAGCGTATCGAATCATGGGTTACATGCGCGCCGGCCCCTTCGCCGATCATGCACAGCAGGCGCTAAATACCCGCGCTGACGCGCGGGAGTTTTAGGTTTTAAGTGTCAGGTTTTAAGGAAACGCTGATCAATTCGTCGCGCAAAAGGGCGGAACTACCGCGCCAGAGGCGCGTGCTTACAACCTGAAACTTGAGACGCCGCGCGAAGCGCGGCAAGGATTTGATATGCCAACAGGTGTAAAAATACTTCTGGCAGGAGTGCTGGCCGCGATGGCCGTAGTCGTGGGCATGCTGACCCGTGAGGCGTTGGAGCCGGGACCCGAAGCCGTGCCAGAAGTCAGCGTCCCCGACTACCGCCCCGCCTTCTCCATGGCGGATATCGACGGCAACATGCGGGATATTTCCGAATGGGACGGCCAGGTCGTACTGCTTAATTTCTGGGCCACCTGGTGTCCGCCATGTCGCGAAGAAATCCCGCTGCTGATGGCGGCGCGCGAGCAACTGCGCGATCAAGGCCTGGAAGTCGTTGGCGTAGCCGCCGACGACCCCGGCGCCGTCCGCGAATTCGCGCGGGAACTGGACATCACCTACCCCCTGCTGGTGCACCCCGCCACCAGCCTGGACATTGCCCGCGAATATGGCGAACGCCTGGGTGCACTGCCTTATAGCGTGCTCTATGATCGTGACGGGCGTATTCTTGCCACCCACTCGGGAGAAATGGACCATCGGCAACTGGCCGATTTTCTGGCCGTCGCTTTTGATTAGCCCTGCACTGATAAAAAGGCAAAACTCGTCAATTTGATGACATCTTGTCGCGATCTTCTGCGAACTACTTGATCGCAGCCCGTTTGATTTGCATTACATGCCGGCAACAGGGCACAATTGGCGCCAACAGGGGATACTGATGCCCCTTGTCAGAACACCCTGAAACACATCCAGGAAACGGCATGGCCGAACTGCTGCTCATCAACGGACCCAACCTCAACCGCCTGGGCCAGCGCGAACCTGGACTGTATGGCCATGCCACCCTCGCTGATATAGAACACAAGCTACAGTATCAAGCCACCACTGCGGGCCATCAACTGCACTGCTTCCAGAGCAACGCCGAACACGCTCTGGTGGAGCGCGTGCACCAGGCCAGCGACGAGCAGATTGATTTCATCCTGATCAATCCTGCCGCGCTCACGCACAGCAGCATCGCCCTGCGCGACGCCTTGCTGAGCACGGACATCCCCTTCATCGAAATTCACTTGAGCAACGTGCACGCCCGCGAGCCCTTCCGTCAGCATTCCTATCTGTCGGATATTGCTCGCGGCGTAATCACCGGGCTGGGCGCCCAGGGATACGATCTGGCGCTGGCCGCCGCCATGCAACAGCTTGCTGCCGCCTCGGCTGACTCACCCGACCCGGCAGCAACCACAAACAAAGGCTGACAACTTATGGATATACGCAAAGTCAAAAAACTGATCGAACTGCTCGAGGAATCGGGCATCTCCGAGCTCGAAATTCACGAGGGTGATGACAGCGTGCGCATCAGTCGCCACTCGGCCGCGCCCGCGCCGGCGCCCGTCGCAGCCCATGCACCCGCGGCGGCCACCGCGCCGAGCGCTCCGGTCGAACCGACCGGCGGTGCATCCACGACGCCGCAGCCCGATACCAAAAGGGTCGACGGTCATGCCATCACCGCCCCCATGGTGGGCACCTTCTACCGTTCGCCCTCACCCACTTCCAAGCCCTTTGTGGAAGTGGGTCAGCAGGTCAAGGAAGGCGACGTACTGTGCATCGTCGAGGCCATGAAAATGATGAACCCGATAGAGAGCGACAAGAGCGGCACCGTGGCCGCCGTCATGGCCGAAGACGGCGAGCCGGTGGAGTTCGACCAGACGCTGTTCATCATTGAGTAGCCCTGAACGTCCCGCAACCTGAACGCGATTACCCGGACGGACAACACCATGCTCGACAAAATTCTGATAGCCAATCGTGGCGAGATCGCCCTGCGGGTGCTGCGCGCCTGCCGTGAAATGGGCATCCGCACCGTGGCCGTGCACTCCACCGCGGATCGCGACCAGCAACATGTGCTGCTCGCCGACGAAACCGTGTGCATCGGCCCGCCCTCATCCGCCGACAGCTACCTCAACATGCCGGCCATCATCAGCGCCGCCGAAGTCACCAATGCCAAAGGCATTCACCCCGGCTACGGTTTTCTTTCGGAAAACGCCGACTTCGCCGAACGTGTCGAGAGCAGCGGCTTTGTGTTTATCGGCCCGCGCGCCGAGACCATCCGTCTGATGGGCGACAAGGTCTCGGCCATTCGCGCCATGAAAGAAGCCGGTGTACCCTGCGTGCCCGGCTCTGACGGCCCCCTGGGGCAAGACGACAAAGAGAATCTGCGCCTCGGCCGCAAGATCGGCTTCCCCATCATTATCAAGGCAGCCGCGGGCGGTGGCGGCCGTGGCATGCGTGTGGTGCACGAGGAAAGCGAGCTGATCAAGTCGATCAACCTGACCCGCAGTGAGGCCAAATCCGGCTTTGGTGATGACACCGTGTACATGGAGCGCTATCTGCAGAACCCGCGCCACGTTGAAATTCAGGTGCTCGCCGACCAACACGGCAATGCCATCCACCTCGGTGAACGTGACTGCTCCATGCAGCGCCGGCACCAGAAAATCATCGAGGAGGCACCCGCCCCCGGCATCAGCGACGAAGAACGCCAACACATTGGCGACATCTGCACCCAGGCCTGCCAGCGCATCAACTACCGTGGCGCCGGAACCTTCGAGTTCCTGTATGAAGACGGGGAGTTTTTCTTTATCGAAATGAACACCCGGGTGCAGGTTGAGCACCCGGTGACTGAAATGATTACCGGCGTGGACATCGTCAACCAGCAGATCCGTATTGCCAGTGGCGAAAAACTGCCCTATAGCCAGGAGGACATCGTGGTCCGCGGACACGCGGTGGAATGCCGCATCAACGCCGAACACCCCCGCACCTTCGTGCCTTCACCCGGGCGCATCAGTCACTACCATGCGCCGGGCGGCCCCGGCATCCGTGTTGACTCCCACCTCTACAGCGGCTACGCGGTCCCGCCCTTTTATGACTCGCTGGTCTGCAAGCTCATCGCCCATGGCGACACCCGGGCCAGCGCGCTTAATCGCATGCACACGGCGCTCGGTGAGCTGGTGGTGGAAGGCATTAACACCAATGCCGAGCTGCACCGTATCCTGGTGCGCGACGAGGCCTTCCGGGCCGGCGGCACCAATATCCACTATCTGGAACAGAAGCTGGCAAGCGGCGCGGACTAGGATAACGCCCGTGCCGGGGCTTCCAATCCCCGCTGGCGCGGGCGAGAATTCAGCCCATGGCATGGTTGCAATTGTTCATCGACGCGGGGGAGCGGCGCGTGGCACTGGAGGACGCGCTGGACACCCTGGGTGCGCTGGCTGTCACCCTGCGTGACGGCGCCGACACTCCGGTGCTGGAACCCGGCCCAGGGGAGACCCCGTTATGGGCCGAAGTTGAACTGTGCGCCCTGTTCCCGGAACACAGTGACCCGGCGCTGATCCGCGAGGCCTTGCGCGCCCGGCTGGATATAAGCGAGCTGCCCCCCCATCATTTCGAACCACTGGCGGAAAAACAGTGGGAGCGCGCCTGGCTGGATGCATTCGGCCCCATGCGCTTCGGCCGCCATCTGTGGATCATGCCGCATGACCACGAGGCCGAAGAGATTGATCCTGCAGCAGCCATCGTGCGCCTGGATCCGGGGCTGGCCTTTGGCACCGGCACCCACCCCACCACGGCCCTGTGCCTGCGCTGGCTCGACGCCCATCCGCCACGCCGGCAGCAAGTTATCGACTACGGCTGCGGCTCGGGTGTGCTGGCCCTGGCCGCGGCCCGCCTGGGGGCGACACGGGTACTGGCCACGGACAATGACCCCCAGGCGTTGACGGCGACACTTGAGAATGCGCGTCGCAACGCACTGGATGGGCGTATCGAATGTATTGAACCTGAAGCCTTGCAGAACACACCGGCCGATCTGGTGATGGCCAATATTCTTGCCGGTCCCTTGCTGGCACTGCGCCCCTGTCTGACCCGTCTGACCCGCCCGGGAGGACAACTGCTGTTATCCGGAATGCTGGCTTCGCAGGCCACACAAGTCTGCAACGACTACCGCGACGACTTCGACTTTGGCCCGCCCCAAGACATGGATGGCTGGACCCTGCTGGCAGGCCGGCGAGCGCCGGCGGAGGGGGGTTGATGTACACACGCTGCCCCCGCTGTCAGGCCTGGTTCCATGTCACCGCAGCGCAGTTGCGCGCCGCCGGTGGCCGGGCCCGCTGCGGCCAGTGCGAAACCGTCTTTGATGCGCTCGGGCAACTGACAGAAGCATTGCCGAAACTACCCGACCACGAACTTCCAGGCGGGCAGATCCATGAATACACAGCGCCTCCGCCTGAACGCAAACCTGAACGCAAAAAGGCTACCCCGCAACGGAATCTTGGGTTACAGCCCCGGGTAGAACTGCCGGAACGTTTCCAGCCGGGCGACTGGGCCCGGCGCCCCGGCCAGCATTCGCGGCGCACCAATCTGCTCTGGGGCCTGGGCAGCCTGCTGGCCGCCCTGCTGTTGGCCACCCAGTGGCTGAGCTGGAGCCTCCCGCACTGGGCCGCCGACCCACAACAGCGGGAACGCGCCGAGCAGCTGTGTTCAGCCCTGCCGGGAATCTGGCCCTGGCCATGCCGGCTACCACCACTGATCGACTATGACCAGCTGGTGTTACGCAACCACCAGCTGACCAGCCTGCCTGATAACGACGAGGCACTTCATTTCAACGGCATTCTCGTCAACCAGGCCAGCTTCAGCCAACCCTATCCGCTGCTGCATATTTCCATGCAGAATCATCGCGGGGAAGCCGTAGCCGTGGGTGATTTCGGCCCGGCCGACTATCTCGCCGCGCCGCTGGGCGCAGACTCCCGACTGGGACCCGGCGAGCGTGTCCCGGTGAGCCTGACCATACAAGACCCCGGGGGGCGCGCCAGCGGCTTCAGCTTTGATTTCAGCCCCCTCTAGGGAAACGCCGATTAATTCGTCACGTCTCAGCGGGTCCCTGGACAACGGTGGCTGACAACAGCACGCCGTTGCTACTAAGATGACCAACTCGACCCCGAATTGAAGCGAGCCGGCATGCGTATCGGTCCCTGGCAACTGCCCAACAATCTTGTTCTGGCACCCATGGCAGGGGTCACTGACCGCCCTTTCCGCCAACTCTGCCGGCGTCTGGGGGCAGGCATGGCGGTATCGGAAATGATCACTGCCGACACCCGGCTCTGGCATACCGACAAGACGCGTCGGCGCATGGATCACCAGGGTGAGACAGAACCGCGGGTGGTACAGATCGCCGGCGCCGATCCGCAGATGCTGGCGCAAGCGGCGCAGCTCAACGCAGACCGGGGCGCGCAAATTATTGACATCAACATGGGCTGCCCGGCAAAAAAAGTCTGTCGCCGTCAGGCCGGCTCCGCCCTGCTGGCCGACGAGGCTCTGGTGGCGCGCATCCTTAAGACGGTCACCAGCGCGGTGACAGTTCCGGTCACCCTGAAGATCCGCACTGGCCCGGAACCATCACGGCGCAACGCCCTGCGTATCGCGCGCCTGGCGCAGGATTGCGGCATCGCCGCGCTGGCCATTCACGGGCGCACCCGCGCGGATGCTTATCGTGGCCATGCCGAATACGATACGATAGCCGCCGTGGTGGATGCGGTAGACATCCCGGTGATCGCCAACGGTGACATCTGCACCCCACGTGATACATTACAGGTACTCAGCTATACTGGCGCGGCCGGAGTGATGATTGGCCGAGCCGCTCAGGGGCGGCCCTGGCTGTTCAGGGAAATCGGCCATTTTCTTGCCCATGGCCACGAAGCGCCGCCGCCGGAACCCGGGGAAATCCGGCAACTGATGCTTGAACACCTGGAATGCCTGCACACATTTTACGGTGAAACCACCGGGGTACGTGTGGCACGCAAACACCTGGGCTGGTATCTGCGACAGCACCATGCCGAGCGCGGATGGCGGGAATTATTGATGCGAATCGAGACCGCAGGGGAACAAAAAGCCGCGCTGGCAGCACTGTTCGAGGGACACAGGCCGCACTGGCCCTCAGCAGCCTGAAGGGCCATGACGGGGCGGATTACGGGGGAACCAACAATGCAAAAAACCCAGACATCGGACAATGTCATCAGTCTCAGTGCCAACGCCGAAGACCCGCTGAGAGTCTGCGTCGAGAACGCCCTGCGGCGCTATTTTACTGATCTTAATGGTCATGACCCGGGGGGCTTGCACGCCATGGTCATGTGCGAAGTGGAACAACCCCTGCTGCAGATCGTACTCGAACATACCGGCGGCAATCAGACCCAGGCCGCGGCTATTTTGGGCATCAATCGCAGCACCTTGCGCAAGAAGCTGCGCCACCACGGCCTCGACGATTAGAAAAACTCCCTCAGAACAAGTCTCAGGCCTCAGGTCTCAAGACGTCTTAAAACCTAAATCATCAAACATAAAACATCACCAGAGACGACTCAGTACCCCACCGCCCCCGCAGCCTCCAGCAGCTCCGCCATGACTTCGGCGAAATGCCGGTAGCCCTCGGCATTAGGATGAATGGGGTCCGACTTGAGCTGGTTGCGCCGCAAAATATAACGCCAGGCTGAATCCTCCAGCACCAGGTCATAATCCGCCGCCACCCCGGCATAAAAATCAGGGGAGCTCATGGTGATGCGCGGCTCGGGCACTGCCACCAGCACCACCCCGGCGCCGGATTCATGCGCCAGCGACACCATCGCACGCAGATTGGCCTCGGTCTGCGCTGGATCACGCCGGCGCAACATGTCATTGCCACCGTGGCTGATAATCACCAGCGCCGGCCGATGCGCCTCCAGTAATTCAGGCAATCGTGCCAGCCCGCCGTCCGTTTCTTCCCCCGGCACGCCGGCATTGATGACCCTGCGCCCAATCAGCGCCTGCAACACCGCCGGATAACTGGCCTCACGCCCGGCACCAGTGCCCCAGGTCAGGCTGTCGCCAAAAGCCAGCACCACATCATCCGGGCCCAGCGGCTGCAGTTCAGCCCCGCCGGAGCAGCCGCCCAGCAACAACGCCAGGAACAGGGCAAACACTGCCCTCCGACACATATCAGGCCGCGCTGAGCGCGTGTTTGGGCCGGTCACGGGAAGGCGCGAGCTGATGATAATCAGACAGTTGCAGGCGGCGGGTACGCCACCAATAGGTCAGCGTACTGTAGGGCCAGTTGTTGGTAATGCGCCCGGCACTATTCTGGTACCAGCTGCGACAGCCGGTAGCCCAGACGGTTTGCGCCAATCCTTGCTCACATTCACGGCGCCAGTCCGCCATCACCGCTTCGCGCAGCTCCAGCGCCGCCAGCCCACGCTCACGCATGGCCTGCAGGCACTGCAGAATGTAATCCACCTGTTGTTCAATCATGAAGATGATCGAGTTATGCCCCAGGTTGGTATTAGGGCCATAGCACATGAACAGATTGGGAAAGCCCGGCAGACTGATGCCAAGATAAGCTTCGGCACCATCCTGCCAGGCCTGATCCAGGGACAAACCACCGCGACCATAAATCATCACCGGCGCCAAAAACTCGGTAGTGCGAAAACCGGTGGCGTAGATCAGAGTGTCGGCGAGCCTGCGGGTACCATCAACCGTTTCCAGACCGTCTGCCGTCATTCGCCGCAACGGCTCGGTAACAATCTCTACATTATTGCGATTAACCGCTTCCCAGTAATCATCGGAAATCAAAATGCGCTTGCAGCCCATGGGATAGCCCGGCGTCAGCTTTTTCTGCATCGCCGGATCGTGCACCGCACGACGCATGCGTCGCAATGCACTGCGCTCAATCGCTCGTCCCAGCCAGCTATCACCGCGGGCAAACACCGGCCAGCGCAGTTCATGGGTCAACCACATACGCGCCCGGCGCAGACGCACCAGCAGCGGCAGACGCCGGAACAAGCTGCGTTCCAGTCGGGTATAGGCCCGATCTCCCCGTCGCAGCATCCAGTTGGCGCTGCGCTGAAACACCGTGACCCGGCGCGCCTGACGAGCAATGTGCGGAATGAACTGAATAGCGCTGGCGGCATTACCGATCACGGCGACATCACGATCACGCAGCGAATGACCATGATCCCAGCGGGCAGAATGAAAACTGTGGCCGGCGAAACTGTCCTGACCCTCAATGGCCGGAGTAAAGGGCCGATTAAGCTGACCGGTGCCGGTAATCAGCACCCGGGCTTGCAGCCTGTCTCCGCCTGCCAGGCGTACCTGCCACAGCGCGCGGGTCTCGTCATAACGCGCCTCCTCCACCCGGCTATTAAAGCGAATCTTCTCGCGCAGGGCGTATTTATCGGCGCAGTGCTCCAGATACGCGAGAATTTCCTCCTGCGGCGGATACTTGCGTGACCAGTCCGTTTTAAGCTCAAAGGAGAAGGAATAAAACATGGCCGGAATATCACAAGCCGCCCCCGGATAGGTGTTGTCACGCCAGGTGCCCCCAAGGCGTGAATCGGACTCCAGCAGCAGGAAATCATGCATGCCGGCCTGGCGCAGCCGCATGCCGGCACACAGGCCGGACATCCCGGCCCCGATAATCAGAACATCACAGTAATCGGAGCGAGCCTGCGTCATGTTTTTTCTCCGGCCGGCGTTCTCTTGACAGAATACTGATTAATCAGCACTTCCTTAAATAACAAGGATCAAATTGGAGCAATCACTCTAATCCAGCAGTATACACTCTGTACACTGCTCGCCTGGTCCGCGGGGATGACGCACACTACCCGGACGATATAAAATGGGCCACAGACAGTGGAGCGCCCCTTGACTGACACCACGACTGATACATACCCGCATCCGCGCGAGGAACTGGTCAATGCCCTGACCCACGGCATCGGCGCCGTGGCGAGCATCGCCGGTGGGGCAGTGCTGATCACCCTGGCCGTGCTCTACAGCGATGTCTGGCACATTGTGGGCGCGGCCATCTATGTGGCCGCACTGGTCACCCTGTACAGTGCTTCCACCCTTTATCACGCAGTGCCCTACTGGGCCGGCGCCAAGACCAAACTCAAGGTCTTCGACCACTGCGCCATCTATTTACTGATCGCCGGCACTTACACGCCCTTTACTCTGGGAAGTCTGCGCGAAACCTGGGGCTGGGCACTGTTAGCAACCATCTGGTCTCTGGCGGCCCTGGGCATTGTCTTCAAGCTGTTCTACACCGGGCGTTTCCAGATTATCTCCACCCTGGTGTATATCGCCATGGGCTGGTTGATCATCGTGGCCGCCGGCCCGGTCATCGAGGCACTGCCAGGCGTGGTCTTCGGCTGGTTGCTTGCCGGCGGCATTCTGTATACCGCCGGCACCCTGTTTTTCAGCCTTGACAAAAAAATACCCTATTTCCACGGTGTCTGGCATTTGTTTGTGATCGGCGGCAGCGTTTGCCACTTTGTCGCCGTATTCAACCAGGTGCTGATTTCCTCCGCCTAGCGATACGCTGCGGTTGGGTGTCACGCTATCCGCTGAGGTACAGCGCCCCGATCAGTGCTGCCCTCAAGCTGCGCAAAAAATTGCCCCCTGTAAACTCCCGGCATCCTCGCAAACATCCGGAATAAGCCGAAAAACCTTGCCATTAGAGGCTTTGGGGCTGACACAAAGAATCAACGTGCAACAAATATTGACCCTGGCGGCCGGGTAGTGAATGATGTTGGCGTAATTTGCTTGCCCGGATCCCTGGCGGGGGTCTGCAGCAATCAGGCAAGCTCAGCTCAAGGAGTAAAACAGAATTCGGCCGGCGCGGCGCAAGCCACCGGCCAACCAGGCACAAAACGTCGTAATCTACGGCGCTTTGAGCAGGGTGCAGGGCGCACCCGGAACGCATTTCGGCAAGGTCATATCGGCAGGTCACTTTGCAGTACCACCAGTAGTCACCTTCCTCGAATTGCGCTTCATCTTTATATTTGTTTGTTAG
>SLRW01000078.1 GCA_007130745.1 Gammaproteobacteria bacterium | reverse complement strand
TCCCTGACTCTTCATGTGCTTCGTGCTCTTCATGGTTCAGGCTTTTATGCTCCCGGCCCGATAAGCGCCCCAGACCTCACCCGGCAGGCCACCGGGACTAAAGCTGCACCCGTCTGAAAACTGAACACTGGACACTGAAAACCCTGTTTCAACACCGCTGAAGGTTCGCAAAACCTGCCACCAGCCACTTGGTGCCTGCGTTTTCGAAGTTCACCTGGATGCGTGCTTTCGGCCCCTGGCCTTCGAGGTTGAGTACCACCCCCTCCCCAAAACGGGCGTGGGTGACACGCTCGCCGAGGTTGAACCCATCCGGGTCCGGCGCCTCACGCAATCCGCCGCTCGCAATCGCTGCGGGCCTTGAGGCCATGGCGCCCATGCGCGGGCGCACTTCCTCGATCTGTTCGACGGGCAATTCTCGCAGAAAGCGCGACGGCAGGGTCAGCGTTTCGCTGCCGTAGAGCCGGCGGCTCTCCGCGTAGCTCAGGTGCAACCGCTGCATGGCGCGGGTCATGCCCACGTAGCAAAGCCGGCGCTCTTCCTCCAACCCGGCGGCGTCATCCAGTGCCCGTTTGTGAGGGAACAGACCGTCTTCCATGCCGGTGAGGAAAACGATGGGGAACTCCAGCCCTTTGGCCGAGTGCAAGGTCATGAGTTGCACGCAGTCATCCCACTCGTCACCCTGACCCTCGCCGGCCTCCAACGCGGCGTGGGCAAGAAACTGATCCAGCAAGGGCAGCTCAGAGAGCACTTCGTCCTCGTCTCCATCAAAGCCGCGGGCAGCATTGACCAGTTCACGCAGGTTTTCCACCCGCGCCTCGCCTTTCTCGCCCTTTTCCTTTTGCAGGTAATGATCGGTCAGGGCACTGCGACGAATAGCCACATCAACCTGCGCATGCAGTGCCTGCTCGCCCATTTCCGTGCGCATGTCTCGAATCAATTCCATGAAAGCCGCCAGCGCACTGGCGGCGCGCGAGCTCAGCATGGAGGAGCCGATCATCATATCCGCCGCCTGCCACAGAGAAAGATCCTGTTCGCGCGCACACAAGCGCAACTGTTCCAGAGTGCGATTACCCAGTCCGCGCGCCGGCAAATTCACCACACGCTCAAAAGAGGCATCATCACCCTGGTTACGCGTCAGACGCAGATAGGCCAGCACATCCTTGATCTCGGCCCGCTCGAAAAAGCGCAGGCCACCATAAACACGATAGGGAATGCCGGCGTTGACCAGGCGTTCCTCAAAAATCCGTGACTGGGCGTTGGAGCGATAGAGAATCGCCATTTCGCGCCGGACATGGCCATCCTGGTTGAAGGCGCGAATACGCTCGATCACATATTCGGCCTCCTCATATTCGTTGTGCGCCGCGAACAGACAGATAGGCGCCCCCTGCTCACCCTCAGTCCAGAGGTTTTTACCCATACGCTCGCTGTTGTGCGAGATCAGCGCGTTGGCGGCGGTGAGGATGGTGCCGGTAGAGCGGTAGTTCTGTTCCAGGCGCACGGTGACGGTGTCAGGAAAATCACGACTGAAACGCCGCAGGTTTTCCACCCGCGCGCCGCGCCAGCTGTAGATTGACTGGTCATCATCGCCGACGGCGAAGATACGGCCGTGATCGCCCGCCAGCAGCTTCAGCCAGGCGTACTGCAAGGTGTTGGTATCCTGGAACTCGTCCACCAGCACATGCCGGAAACGCTCACGGTAGTGCTGCAGCAGACTCTGGTTATCCCGCAGCAATTCATGGGCCCGCAGCAACAGCTCGGCGAAATCCACCATCCCGCCCCGACGACAGGTCTCTTCATAAGCACTATAGATGCGCACCAGTTGCGCCCGGGTGGGGTCGCCGCCGTCCTCAATGTGTCGCGCACGTCGCCCTTCTTCCTTGCGCGCATTGATATACCCCTGCACCGGTCGCGGCTGCCAGCGATTCTCATCCAGCTCCAGGCTACGCAGCACCCGGCGCACCACCCGACGCTGGTCCTCAGCGTCAATAATCTGGAAGCCCTGGGGCAGCCCGGCTTCCTGCCAGTGCTGGCGCAGCAAGCGATGCGCCAGGCCGTGAAAAGTCCCCACCCACATGCCGCCCGCAGGCGCCTGGAGTATCTGCTCAATGCGCGCGCGCATCTCCCCGGCGGCCTTGTTGGTGAAGGTCACCGCCAGAATGCTCCAGGGCGACACCCCCTCGGCGGCCACCAGCCAGGCAATGCGGTGCACCAGCACACGGGTCTTGCCGCTGCCGGCCCCGGCCAGCACCAGAGTGGCGCCGGGCGGGGCAGTAACCGCCTCGCGCTGGCGTTCGTTGAGTGGATCAATAATGGGGGTCACATCCATAGCGGGGCATTCTACCAACCTGAAGGTCCAGCGTGGGGGAACCGGAACTTCGCGGGGGTTTAGCACTCAAAGGATCAGAGTGCTAAAATAGCCTCATCAAGGGAACACGACAGAACAAAGGGGTGCAGCAATGAGCGAGATTGCACTGACCAATGCAGACATGAGCCGGCTGCCCACACCAAGCAGCAGCCTGGAGGCTTATGTTGCCAGGATTTCACAGATTCCGGTATTGAGTGCGCCCGACGAACAGGCGCTGGCCCGTCGGCTGCGCGACGAAGGCGACCTCGCCGCTGCGCAGCAATTGGTGCTCTCGAACCTGCGCTTCGTAGTGCATATTGCGCGCGGCTATAAAGGCTATGGCCTGGGCCTGGGTGATTTGATCCAGGAAGGCAATATCGGCCTGATGAAGGCGGTCAAGCGCTTTGATCCTGAACAGGGCGTACGCCTGGTCTCCTTTGCCGTGCACTGGATCCGCGCCGAAATCCACGAATTCATTTTGCGCAACTGGCGCATCGTCAAGGTGGCCACTACCAAGGCCCAGCGCAAGCTGTTCTTCAAGCTGCGCGGCGCCAAGAAACGCTTGGGCTGGTTCAGCGACGAGGAAGTACAAACCGTAGCTGAGGATCTGGGCGTCCCGGTGGACACCGTGCGCGAAATGGAATCGCGGCTAAGCGGCCAGGACTGCGCCTGGGATGCCGACGGTGACGATGAGGACGATGCCGTCTATGCGCCGTCGCGCTTTGTCAGTGCAGCGGAGGAATCCGATCCGGCACGGGCGCACGAAGCGCAGGACTGGCAGGATTTCAGCCTGCGTCAGCTACACCAGGCCATGGCCAGCCTGGATGAGCGCAGCCGCGACATCATCATGCGTCGCTGGATCAGTGAACCCCGGGCTACGCTGCAGGAAATGGCGGATGAATACGGCGTTTCGGCCGAACGTATTCGCCAGCTTGAAAACAACGCCGTCAAACGCATGCGCGCGGCTATTTCACAAGCCGCCTGAAGCCTGCCACCGCTGCTCAGAACAGACTGAGCAGCGGTGGCAGGTAATGATCCACCAGCAGAAAAATAAACAGCCCCAGCAGATAGGTAATGGAATAGCCGAAAGTTTTCATCGCCAGCTCCGGGGTTGGCCGAAGCATGAGCAGGACGGCGTAGTACAAAAACACCACGCCCAGCACCACCGCCCCGCCCAGGTAGAGCAGCCCGCTCATTCCCATAATCCAGGGCAACAGAGTCACCGGCAACAGCAGCACGGTATAAAGCAGAATATGCAGCCGGGTGAAGTCATCACCGTGAGTGACCGGCAGCATGGGGATATCCACCGACGCGTATTCATCCTTGCGATAAATCGCCAGCGCCCAGAAATGCGGCGGTGTCCAGACAAAAATAATCAGGAACAGCAGCAGTGCGTGCGGATGCAACTCACCGGTGACGGCTGTCCAGCCGAGCACCGGAGGTGCGGCGCCGGCGGCGCCGCCAATCACAATATTCTGTGGCGTAGCCCGCTTGAGATAAACGGTATAGATAATGGCGTAGCCGATCAGTGACAGCAGGGTCAGGCCCGCGGTCAGCGGATTGACCAGCGCCACCAGAATTGCCATGGACACAGCGCCCAGGGCCAGGGCAAACATCAGACTGCGCCCCGCCTGCAAACTTCCGGTCGGCAGCGGACGCCCCTGCGTGCGCGCCATACGCGCGTCTTCGCGACGATCCAGAATATGGTTGATGACAGCTGCGGAAGCAGCGGCCATACCAATCCCGAGCGTACCGAAAAACAGCGCATCCAGCGACACCATGCCTGGTGTGGACAGGAACATCCCCACCACGGCGGTGAACACGATCAGCGCCACCACCTTTGGCTTGGTGAGCTGATAATAGCTGTTCAGTTGCTGGCCAAGTGTCATCAATCCCCCGCGGCGGGCGCCTGTTTGTCATCATGCCCGGCGCGCACCACATGATTGACCAGTAACACCGCCAGCAGCAACAAGGCCGCGCCGGCATTGTGCAGGGTCGCCAGCCACAGCGGCAGATGCCAGAGCACGGTATAAATACCAATCAGCACCTGCAACACCAGCGCCCCGACCAGCAAACCACCGGCAGTGCGCGTTTCGGGCACACGCCCGTAACGCAACAACAACAGCAATGCCAGCAATGCCAGCCACGCTGTGGTCACCACGGCTCCCACACGATGGGCCATGTGGATCGCAACCCTCGAGGGGCCATCCAGCACACCACCCTCGTAATTGACGCCGAGCTCCCGCCAGAGCACGAAACCATCCGCATAATCGGCCTCCGGCCACCATTGCCCCTGACAGGTCGGAAAATCGGGACAGGCCAGCGCCGCATAGTTGGTACTAGTCCAGCCGCCCAGCAGAATCTGGCCTGCAAGGATAAGCAAGCCGGCACCGGCAAACAGTCGCAACCCGACCCCCCCGGGCTGGCGCACGGGAGCCAGATAATTTCCATAGCGCAGCACCAGCCAGCCGAGCAGTCCAAGTATGGTCATGCCACCGGCCAGATGAGCCAGCACCACAGCGGGCTTGAGCAACATGGTCACCGTCCACATCCCCAGCAGGGACTGGAATATAACCAGACCCAGCAACAGCAACGGGACCACCACCGGCTGGCCGGGATCACGCCGATAGCGCACGGCGACAATAGCCAGGAACAGAATCGCCAGACCCAGGATGCCGGCCGCATAGCGGTGGATCATCTCGATCCAGGCTTTGCGTGTTTCCACCGTCCAGCCGGGAAAGGCCTGTTCAGCCTGTTCAATCTGCTCCGGAGCCTGCGGCGCGGTCAGAAAACCGTAGCAACCCGGCCAGTCGGGACAGCCCAGGCCAGCATCGGACAGACGAGTGAAAGCGCCCAGCACGACTACGATAAAGGTCAACGCCAGGGCAAACAGGGAAACGCGATTGAACCAGCTTCTACGCATGTCGCTATCCTATTCTGGAAACACGCAACAGATGGCTGAGATCATCACGCAAATCGCGTGGATCAACCTCCGGAGAAAAACTCATCACCACATTGCCCAATGGATCGACAATGTATATTCGGTGGGCACCTGCCGGATGCGCCTGGCCTTCATGGCGAAACTGTTCCAGCCAACCGGTATCTTCGGGCACGGCAACCGTCATATCTGCATGGCCCTGCAACCGCTCCTCCAGGGCCGACTCATCCGGCCATTCCGGCAACAGGTAAAGCCGCTGTACCCGATGAATTTCACGCCCCATAGCGGTACGAATCTGCCGAGTGTAATACAGACGGTCCTGGCACAACTCACCGCATTGCACCTTCCCAATATAAACCATGGTCCAGCGCCCCCGGAAAAAAGCCTCATCCAGGGCCCCGCCTTCGGCGTCGATCAGCGTGACATCTTCCAGTGGGCGGGCCGGCTGGAACAAATCGCCGTGACTTCCGGCTCCTGCCCCCGCCGGACGCCAGTCATCCACGTTGGCAAACCACACCCAGGCAATGGCCAGTGGCCCCAGAAAACACAGCGCCAGAATCACCAACTTCACGCGTGACAGCACCAGCTTGCGGTGCGGATCAGTCATTTTCTTTCTCCAGTCTCGCGGACCAGACGCATATTCACCACTACACAGATCACCAGCAGTGCCAGCGCCATACCAAACCACTGCACCGCGTACCCGTAATGCCGCATCGGCCCCGGTACGGACGGCCGCCAGTCGCGCTGGTAGCCCTGCGATTCCTCCGGGCCCAGTAACAACATCAGCGGCGCCACCGGCTCATCCAGCTCGGCGGCCAGATCACCGGCACGAGGGTAATTAACCCGCCGTGGCCAGCCCTGTTCCGACATCACCGACGGCCCTATCCGCAACCCCGGGCGCGGGAATCGGCTGAGCAATCCACTGACCTCAACCTGTGTGCTTTCGAGCGCAATCGCCGGCAATTCGCTCCGGGTGCGCAGACGCGGCAGCCAGCCCCGGTTAACAATCACGATGGTGCCATCAGCAAGCCGCAGGGGGGTCAGTATCTCATAGCCATCCTGGCCATCCCGGGGCCGATTTTCCATCACAAACTGACGCCGCGCATCATAGCGACCCTGCACCCTGACGGGTTCATAAACCGGGCCCTCTGCCCGCTCTGCCAACCGCTTGATTTCGGTGCCGGAACGTACCCGATCAGATTGCCCGATCAGCGCCTGTTCAAAACGCTCGAACAACGCTTCTTTCTGCGCGGCCCGCTCCAGTTGCCATAAACCCAGCCCGATCATTGTAACCATGGCCATCAACGCAAGCAGCGTCATGGCCGGCGAAAGTCGCCACTTCAACATCGCACTGAGCATGCTTGCCTGGCCTCGGCCCCTGCCACTAAAACGGCTACGGCGTTACAATGGACAGCCTGACCCCGCGCGAACAGGATTTCCCTGATGTTAATCAAGCTTTTCATCGTTCTCACCCTGATCGCCATAGTCATCAGCCTGGGCTCCGGCTTTTTCTCGCTGATGCAAGACAAAAGCGACCGCCAGTCGCGGGGCACGGTACGCGCCCTGAGCTGGCGCATTGGTCTTTCCATTCTGCTGTTCGTGCTCATCATACTGGGTATTTTCACAGGTGTGATCGAACCCAACCCCTCGCCGATGACAAGCGCCTGAATCAGCGGCGGGAAGATTCCCCTGAAAGACAGCGGGCGCCCATGGGGGCGCCCGCCTTGAGGATCCGGTGATTCATCCCACACCCCGGCTGCAACTGACCGGAATGCGCCGGCGGCCGTCAGAGTATGTAAACGAAGATAAACACACCCAGCCAGACCACATCCACAAAGTGCCAGTACCAGGCGCCGGCCTCGAAGGCGAAATGTTTGTCTGCCGACATGTGCCCTTTGATCAGCCGCAGCAGGATGACACCCAGAATAAGCGCACCCAGGGTAACGTGCAGCCCGTGAAAGCCGGTGAGCATAAAGAAGGTGGAGCCATAAATGCCGCTTTCCAGCGTCAGATTGAGATCCCGATAGGCATGCACGTACTCATAGCCCTGGATAAACAGGAAGATCAGACCAAGGGCCACAGTGGCGGCCAGCCAGTTGATCACCTTCTGTCGGTTGTCTTCCTTGATAGCATGGTGCGCAATCGTCAGCGTCCAGCTACTGGTCAACAGAATCGCGGTATTGATCGCGGGCAGCCCCCAGGCGCCCATGGCAATAAACTCACCGCCCATCTCCAGCGGCCCGGCCGTGGGCCAGGTAGCGGCAAAATCCGGCCACAAGACAGTGCCGGTTAACGCCTTTTCTCCCTCACCTCCCAGCCAGGTGACGGCAAAGGTGCGGGCATAAAACAGGGCGCCGAAGAAAGCCCCGAAGAACATCACCTCCGAGAAGATAAACCAGCCCATGGCCCATCGATAAGTGCGTTCCACCTGGTCGTTGTACAGTCCGGCCACGCTCTCGTTGATCACATCCCGGAACCAGCCGAAGACCATGACGATCATGGTCGCCGCGCCCAGAACCGCTAGCCAGCTGCCCACGCCGTGGCCATTAAGAGCCATCGCGCCGCCGCCGGCCAGCAGAAACAGCCCCACCGACCCCACCATCGGCCAGTAACTGCCGTGGGGCACATAATAGACATTCTTGTAGTCTGACGCCTGCGCCATGGATCTACCCCTTCATGATCTCTGGTCTGTCTGCGGGATGGCATTCACAGCCTGTTCCCGAAATCCCCGGCGCCCCTCGCAAGGCGCTGATTATCGTGTTGACGCGGTATCGACGTCCACCGGAGCATGCATACCTGCCGGCGTAGCGTCAAAAAAAGTATAGGCCAGCGTCACTCGGTCCACATGTTCTGGCAGATCCGGGTCCACCACGAAGCGCACGGGCATATAACGCCCCTGGCCGGCCTCAAACAACTGCTCCACAAAACAGAAACATTCCAGCTTGTGCAGATGAGCCGCAGCCCGGGCCGGCGAGACACTGGGAATCGCCTGGCCGATCATGTCCTGTTCGCGCAGGTTGCGTGCATAGTAGGTCATCACATGACTTTCGCCCGGATGAACTTCCATGGTGCGGGTCTCGGCACGAAATTCCCAGGGCATGCGCTGGTTAAGCGAGGCGGTGAACTCAACCGTCACCGTGCGTGACTCATCCGCCACCCATTCCTGCTCTTCGGCGGCCACCAGATCGACCGTGCCGGGACCAATGCCTGTGATTTCACAGAACACGTCATAAAGCGGCACCAGGGCATAACCAAAGCCAAACATGACCACCACCAGCACCGACAACTTGCCGGCCATACGCAGGTTGCCGCGACTGCGCGCCTCCTGTTGCCGGTGTTCGTCGCTCATGCCCGTTGCCCCATCATAATAATAAAGCCGACATAAACACCGACCGCCACCAGCGCCAGCGCGACACCTGTTAATACCACTGCCCGGCGTCGGCGGCGCAGGCGCTCGGCTTCACTGATGTCATGCTCGCCCATACGGCCCTCCGGCCTGCCCGATCGTGCTAGCGCACCGTAGGTGGCGTGGTAAACGTATGGTAGGCCGGCGGCGAGGACAACTCGAACTCCAGACCCTCGGTGCCTTCCCAGACCCGGTCACTGGCTTTCTCACCAGCCCTTCTCGCGCTCTGAATCACAATGTAAAGGAAAATCAGCTGCGACAGGCCAAAGCCGATCGCGCCGATGGTGGCCATCTGGTTGAACGTGGTGAACTGCAGGGCGTAATCCGGAATGCGTCTCGGCATACCCGCCAGACCGATGAAATGCATGGGGAAGAAGGTCAGGTTGACGAAAATGGTCGTCAGCCAGAAGTGCAGCTTGCCCAGGGTTTCGTTGTACATCACCCCGGTCCACTTGGGCAACCAGAAATACACCCCCGCCATGATGGCAAACACCGACCCCGGCACCAGCACATAGTGGAAGTGCGCCACCACAAAATACGAATCATGGTACTGGAAGTCGGCCGGCACTATGGCCAGCATCAGGCCCGACAGGCCACCAATGGTGAACATGAACACAAAGCCCAGCGCAAACAACATGGGGGTCTCGAAAGTCATGGCGCTGCGCCACATGGTCGCCAGCCAGTTAAATATCTTCACCCCGGTGGGAACGGCGATAAGCATGGTGGCGAACATGAAGAACAGGGCGGCGGCCAGCGGCATACCCACGGTGAACATGTGATGCGCCCAGACGATAAACGACAGGAAGGCAATCGCTGCCATGGCATATACCATCGAGGCCTTGCCAAACAGTGGCTTGCGACAGAAGGCCGGGATGATATGCGAGACAATGCCGAAGGCCGGCAGAATCAGGATATACACCTCGGGGTGACCGAAGAACCAGAAAATATGCTGAAACAGCACCGGATCACCCCCGCCGGCGGCGGTAAAGAAGGCGGTGCCAAAGTACTTGTCCGTCAGCAGCATGGTCACCGCCCCGGCCAGCACCGGCATCACCGCGATCAGCAGGTAGGCGGTAATCAGCCAGGACCAGACGAACAGCGGCATTTTCATCAGGTCCATACCCGGCGCGCGCATGTTCAGGATGGTGGCCACGATGTTGATCGCGCCCATGATGGAGGAAATCCCCATCAGGTGGATGGACAGAATCAAAAACGGAAAGGCCTCACCCGTCTGCAACACCAGCGGCGGATACATGGTCCAGCCCGAAGCCGGCGCACCACCCGGCATGAACAGGGTACTCAGCAGCAAGGTGAAGGCAAAAGGCAAAATCCAGAAGCCCCAGTTATTGACACGCGGCAGCGCCATGTCCGGGGCGCCGATCATCATCGGCAATAACCAGTTGGCCAGGCCTACGAAGGCCGGCATCACCGCCCCGAAAATCATGATCAGGGCATGCATGGTGGTCATCTGGTTGAAAAACTCGGGCTGCACCAGGCTCAGCCCCGGCTGGAACAGCTCGGCACGAATCACCAGCGCCATGGAGCCGCCCACAAAGAACATGATCAGGCTGAACCACAGGTACAGCGTACCCAGATCCTTGTGGTTGGTCGTGGTCACCCACCGCATCAACCCGGGCGCGGGCCCGTCATGGTGCTCATCGTGATGTTCGTCAGCTGTTGCCGAATAAGCCATCGTATCTACTCTCCAGGAGCTTGATAATCATTCAGCGCGCCGCGCGCGTCATCCATTTATTCCGTGCCCGTGCGCTCAGCCACCCAGGCCTCGAAATCGGCCGGTTCCTTGGCGACAACTACCACAGGCATAAAGCCGTGGCCCCGTCCGCAAAGCTCGGCGCACTGACCACGATAAATGCCGGGTTTCTCGACATTGACCCACATTTCGTTGATGAAACCGGGAATGGCATCTTTCTTGAGCGCAAACTCCGGCACCCACCAGGCGTGAATCACATCCCCCGCAGTCAACAGCAAGCGCACCCGCGTGCCGGTGGGGATTACCATGGGCTCATCCACATTCAGCAGATAGTGCTCAACATCCAGCGGACTCAGATCGCTGCCCAGCTGGTAGGCCTGAGTGCTGTCGGCATCAAGGTTGCTGAAAAATTCGATGTCGTGGTCCAGGTAATCGTAGTGCCAGTTCCACTGGTAGCCGGTGATCTTGATGGTCATCTCGGCGCCGCCGGTATCTTCCATCTTCACCAGAGTCGCCGTGGCCGGAATCGCAACTGCCACCAGAATGGCGAAGGGGATCACCGTCCAGGCAATTTCGACGGAGGTGCTTTCGTGCCATTTGGCCGGCGTGACGCCGCGTGACTTGCGGTGCAGGATAATGGAAGTCAGCATGATGACGAACACAAGCGCGCCAATCACTGCGCAGATCTTGAGCATCATCATGTGCAGCCCGTAAACTTCGCGGCTGATCTCGGTCACGCCCTCAGGCATGTTCAATGGCGGCAAGCCAGACGCCATGGCGCTGCCGCTCAGCAGCAATGCAAAAGCGGCCAGCAGGCCCGCCCCGGCGAACTTGAGTCGGTTCGTCGACATGCCTTGTATACTCCTCAGGCCATACTCTGATTGATCGGGCAGCTCGACAAGCATATCGGGGCAGCAATATTGCGGCTCCCTGAAGACACCCAGGGAGTTGCACTCCAACCCCGACACAATGCGAAGATTTCTCGCCAGCTCCCTGCAACCGCCCTGGATTTTCCGTTGTACCCCGGTTTCGCAACCCCGGACCCCACTTACAGTCCGGCAGCCGCGAGAAGCGTGAAAATGCTACTTCATGCACGCTCCGGGCGCAACATGTAAAGCGGCATGCGACAACGCCCGGGGCTGATTTTCAAAGCCTGCCGGCGCACCTAAACACTTATCGGCACACCATGTTCTGTGCTGTCCGTGAATATCTCGAATGCCGCCCCGTGTTCACTGACCAGCGCCAGTGGCGGCCGGCCCTGTCGACTCACCCGCAGCGTACAGCGCGCGATCTTGCTGTTCAGGCAGGTCTTGCTGCCAGCCGGCGGATTGTAATAGGTCAGCCCGGCAAAATGTTTGCGCGGCGCTTCGATACGCGTCTCAATGGTGACCTCCCCGCAGCGACTGACCAGATCCCAGTTAAAAAATCCGTAACGCCCTTTCGCGCGCAGGGCATCCAGCGGCCGGTTGAAAAAATAATCCTGCCCCTCCAGTCGCAACATCGCCAGACTCATCCAGGGGGTATATACAGGGCCAAGACGCACCCGCGCGGTGGCGCACTCGAAAAACACATCCGGCGCGCGATCAAAGCCCACCACCTGCCCCCAGGCATACTGGTCGGTATGGCGACTGCCCCAGTTGTGGTTTTCACTGCCCCGCCACTGGCGGATCGGGTAACTTTCCCCATCCACGGTAAATTCACCATTCAGGCGCAACTGCGGACGACTGGTGATGGACTTGGCGCGCGGCAGGCGCTTGTCATAGATGTTTTCGGGCAACAACAACATCGGGTCGGTACTGTCCGGGGTATACGCCAGATCCCAGGCGAGCCGGTGACCACCATACTCGGCCTGGCCCTGGAGTTTGCCGCTGCTCAGCGTGGCCACCGGCAATTCCACCCCCATTTCCTCGCTGGCGAAACGGCACTGCGCCAGGGGGAACTCCTGCTTGACCGCCGTGACGCGATCCTGTTCTCCATCAAACCAGATGGCCCAGATTTCTCCCAGCGCCGGGCGATCATCGTCGGCAATAAACTGCGTATAGCGGATCCACAGCGCCAGCGGGCGCTCGGGGTGATTAGCGCGCACGAACCAGCTTTCATAGTGCCCGCCATGACCGGGGTACTGGCTGGCATGACGCGGCACATTCATTGTTGTTCTCCGTATTTACCAAAAGCCTCGCGCTCATCCGCCAGCCGCAAGGCTGTAAAGGGAAAGGCCAGCATGGAATCCCGGTAAGCCACTTCGGCCACCCCGGCAAATTCATCGTCCCGATAAACCTGCATGGGGCAGGTCACCAGGGAGTGCAACAGCCCTTCACCGCCCAGCGTGTATTTCTTGCTGCCTTCAATAAACAGCCGCCCGAGCTCGGGGTGGTCGAACTCAAGCCAGTAATGGGGGCCCTTCAACTGCAGGGTGAGCTCGCCCCGACAAGGGCATTCAATACCGTCAAGCATCGCCGTGCCACGGAATTCACGCGGCGCGCTGAAGCTGAACATGCGCGATGTAAAAGCCCGGATGGAAAAAGCAAATTCCCGCTGCTTCTCCTCCCCGTCCAGTCTGAGCCAACCACTCATTGTCTCCCGGATGACCAGTCCCTTTGCCATAGCTTGTCCTCCCCCCCCTGTCAGCTCAGCCCATGATCCATGCATCAGCGCCTGCTGGCAATCTCGTCGGCCACACGCCGGGCGGCACGCCCCACCACGGACATAATCGTCACCTGCGGGTTCACTCCCAGACTGGAAGGCAAATTACTGCCATCCATGACATACAACCCCTGCCAACCGTGTACCCGGTGATCCTGGTCACATACCCCGTCGGCCGCGCTGGCGGCCAGGCGGGCGGTACCCAGCGGATGATAGGCCGTCATCAGAAAATCCCGGGGACGCGTTGCCCGCGCCATAAAGGCGTCAAGCTCGGCTTCACTATGCAGGGTGGGCAGACTGGAAGGACCGGGAATACTAATGCTGGTCGCCCCGGCCCTGAGATAGATGCGCGCCAGGGTTTCTATACCCCGACGGAACAGGGCAAAATCCTGCTGATTCATACGGTAGGTCAGTAACGGAAAATCCCGGTGCAGCCCGCGGCGCACACGGCCTTCACTGGTATCG
The DNA here is from genome assembly GCA_007130745.1 of Gammaproteobacteria bacterium. GTDB lineage: Bacteria > Pseudomonadota > Gammaproteobacteria > UBA5335 > SLRW01 > SLRW01. The sequence continues at coordinate 1,706 of SLRW01000078.1, read as the reverse complement.
CGAATCATAAAGCCGAAGTAGGCGGTCTGTTGATAGCCTTCACAAAAACGCACAAAATCCTCACCGTAAAGATTGTTCATCAGGCCATGTCCGGCAAAGGGAATCGTACCCCCCTCGAACATCAGGCCTTCCTCGGCAAGATCGGCCACGCCGAAACCCTGCGGGATAGTCTGTGAATTGCGGAAATTGTGTTCCGGAAACCAGCCTTTTACCGCGCCAGCCGGATGGATAGTCAGGTGCCGGCCCAGATGCGGATTGCGCACCCCGTTGCGGCGCAGAAAGTTTGGCGTCAGGAAAGTACCCATAGCCACCACCACATGCGGGGCGTGCACCGTCAGCCTGATCCGGCGCCCCCCGGCGCCCACGCCAGTCGCCGTCACCCCGTGGACAACCCGCCCGCGCTTGAGCAGTCGCTGCACTCGGGCGCCCGTGTACAGTTCAGCGCCCGCTTCCAGGGCGCGCGGAATATAGCTGAGATTGGTGGATTGCTTGGCGTCACTGGGGCAGCCGAACTGGCACAGCCCCTGCCCCTGGCAACCGGGCGCATTGCGCCGCAGGGGATAGAACTTCTCGAAGCCCATGGCTCTGGCGCCATCGGCGATCACATCCCCGATCGGCCCCACATGTTCCCGCGGCGCCTCGCATACACCCAGAATCTCCTCCACGCGCTCATACCACCCGGCCATTTCGCCGGCGTCATAGCCGAGCCCGAAACGCGCACGCCATTCATCCAGCACACTGTCCGGCAGTCGCATACAGGTGCCCGAATTAATCGTGGTAGTGCCGCCGACGTTCCGCCCGATGGGCACCGGAATCACCGCATTACCAATGGTGGCCGTGGCGCCGGCGGCACGATAAAGGCTGGGAATCACCCGCGTCAGGCGGCCATCAAAATCGCGCCGGTCGTAATAAGCGCCTTCCTCAAGGATCACCACCGACAGGCCCTTCGCGGCGAATTCCAGTGCCGCCGCAGCCCCGCCCGCGCCACTGCCGATCACCACCACATCAGCCTCAATACCGTGATCTGCATCCAGCTCGTGCAAATGATGAATGCGGCCGCGCCATGAGGGCTCCGGCAAATCCCGGGGCACATCAACGGCGGGGCGGCTGCCGGCCAGACCCTGGATGTGCTCATCCATCAGCCAGGCCAGCTTGAAGGGACCACTGAGCGCGCGCAACAATGGCCCGCTGAGCAACGTACGCGCCAGGCGTTTGAGAAAAACCTGGCGACGGGCCAGCCCGGCCTTGCGGAAACGCCCGCCGTGACGCAAAAAATAACGCAACGCCAGCCAGTTCAGACCAGCGGCCAGGGCAAAGCAAAACAGGGGGCGCCCGGCCACATAGCCAGCCACAGTATTGGCGATCTTCAGCGGATCAGCGGCGGGCATACGCTCGCCCGCCGGAAACACGGCCTCAGCCAGGGCCTCGGCCGTTGCCCGACAGGGCAAGTGACCACTGCGTTCGGTCATTGCAGGAGCTCTCCTTTCAGTGCCATCGCCTCGCCGGAGTCCCGGCCAGAACTGACACGTTATTATCCCGGTATCCTGCAGCAAGTCTCACAGCCAGCGCAAACCATCTGCAGGCTGCTAGCCGCGCCGGCCCAGCCGCGAAACCGGGAAATGCACCTCGCCGCCAGCGGTATTGCGCGACAGCGGTGCCGCAGTGGCCCAGGCATGCCCCTGCACCACTTCCATGGTCACCCGTCG
>SLRW01000029.1 GCA_007130745.1 Gammaproteobacteria bacterium | reverse complement strand
TAGGTGAATGAGTGCGGCGTAGCCGCACAAATCAAATTGAATTTGTGTGACGAAGTCACACGCCGACAACTTAATCACATAATCACGTAACCACTTAATAACGTGTTTACAGATTTTCCCAGATGTCGTCGACGCGTTGTTTGATTTCGTCTGACATGGCGATGGGGGTACCCCATTCTCGGGTGGTTTCGCCGGGCCATTTGGTGGTGGCGTCCAGGCCCATCTTGCTGCCCAGCCCGGATACCGGCGAGGCGAAATCCAGGTAATCAATGGGGGTGTTGTCGATCATCACGGTGTCGCGTTGAGGGTCCATGCGCGTGGTAATGGCCCAGATCACATCCTGCCAGTCCCGTGTGTTCACATCGTCGTCGACCACGATGATGAATTTGGTGTACATGAACTGGCGCAGAAAGGACCAGGCGCCCATCATCACGCGCTTGGCATGGCCGGGGTACTGCTTGCGCATGGAAATTACCGCCATGCGATAGGAGCAACCTTCCGGCGGCAGGTAGAAGTCGATGATTTCCGGGAACTGCTTTTGCAGTAGCGGGATGAAGACTTCGTTGAGCGCCAGCCCCAGGATGGCCGGTTCATCCGGTGGCCGCCCGGTATAGGTGCTGTGGTAGATGGGTTGCTCACGGTGGGTGATGCGGTCGATGGTAAAGACGGGGAAGTTTTCCACCTCGTTGTAATAACCAGTGTGGTCGCCAAAGGGCCCTTCCGGGGCTTCGTCATCGGGATGGATATGTCCTTCGAGCACAAATTCGGCGCTGGCCGGGATTTGCAAATCAAGGCCCAGGCACTTGCCCAGCTCGGTTCTTGCACCCCGTAGTAGCCCGGCGAAGGCGTATTCCGACAAGGCATCGGGGACCGGCGTGACGGCGCCGAGGATGGTGGCCGGATCGGCGCCCAGCGCCACCGCCACCGGGAAAGGCTCGCCGGGATGGGCCTGTTGCCAGTCGCGCAAGTCCTGGGCGCCGCCACGGTGGGCCAGCCAGCGCATGATGACCCGGTTTTTGCCGATCACCTGCTGGCGATAGATGCCGAGATTCTGGCGTTTCTGCGCCGGACCGCGGGTGACCACCAGGCCCCAGGTGATCAGCGGGCCGGCATCACCGGGCCAGCAGGTCTGTATGGGCAGGCGCGAGAGATCGACTTCGTCGCCCTCGAGCACATGTTTCTGGCAGGCGGGTTTGCGCACGCTGCGCGGAGCCATGTCCAGCACCTTGCGCATGATGGGCAGTTTTTCCCAGGCGTCGCGCATGCCACCCGGGGGTTCCGGCTGGCGCAGGAAGGCCAGCAGTTCACCGATTTCTCTCAGCGCCGAGGTATCCTCGGCGCCCATACCCAGGGCGACGCGCTCAGGTGTACCGAAGAGATTGCCCAACACCGGGATATCACTGCCTTTGGGGTTTTCGAACAGCAGGGCCGGTCCGCCGGCGCGCAGTGTGCGATCGCAGATCTCGGTCATCTCCAGGCAGGGGTCGACTTGTGCCTGGATGCGTTTGAGTTCGCCGCGGGTTTCCAGCGCCTGGATGAAGTCTCTGAGGTCACGGTATTTCATGGCGGATTATTTATTCAGCCGGATTGATGATGCGTGTCACTATACCAGCCTGTGCCGTGGGCCGGATGCCCGGGGTACAATGCCGGGAGCAAGGGAGAATTCGATGCGTTTGCGCTTTACCAAAATGCAGGGCCTGGGCAACGATTTTGTGGTCATAGATGCCACGCGTGAGCCGGTCAGGCTTAGTGCCGAGCAGGTGCGTCAGCTGGCGGACCGGCGTTTTGGTGTGGGTTGTGATCAGGTGTTGATGGTTGAGCCCTCGCCGGATGCCGACAGTGATTTTGGTTATCGCATCTTCAATGCCGATGGTGGCGAGGTGGAGCATTGCGGCAATGGTGCGCGGTGTTTTGCCCGGTATGTCACCGAGGCCGGGCTGTTCAGCGGCAACGAGATCCATGTGCACACGGCGGCCGGCCCGCTGGTGCTGTATCTGGAGGAAGACGGTCAGGTGCGGGTTGATATGGGGGTGCCGGCGCTGGAGCCGGCAGCCGTGCCCTTTGTGGCGGAAAAGCGCCAGCCGGTCTATCTGCTCCAGGCAGGCGATGAAAAGCTGCAAGTCGGCGTAACGGGGCTTGGTAATCCGCATGCGGTGATGCGCGTGGATGAGGTGGATACGGCGCCGGTGGCACGGCTGGGGCCGATCATCGAGTCGCATCAGCGTTTTCCACGCCGGGTCAATGCCGGTTTCATGCAGGTGGTGTCCCCGCAGCATATTCGGCTGCGGGTCTATGAGCGCGGCGTGGGTGAGACGCTGGCCTGCGGTACGGGCGCCTGTGCCGCGGTGGTGGTGGGCCGACTGTGGGATTTGCTTGAAGCGGACGTGACTGTGGAGCTGCCGGGGGGGCGGCTTCAGGTCAGCTGGCAGGGCGAGGGAGAACCGGTCTGGATGCGCGGCCCGGCGAAAATGGTTTTTGAGGGTGAGATCGAACTGCAGGAAGTGTAATCGCGTTGCCCTGGTGCTGCCCTTGTCCGGATTATGCGTTATCCTGAACCGAGTCGAGTTGTTTGCCTAACCACAACCCAGGTGATGCTTCATCATGAATAATCAGGCGGAATCCAGGGTCAGTACCGAGAGCAGTATCGCCCCCGAGCAGGTGGTGGAGTACCTCCGCCAGCATCCCGATTTTCTGGCCCGGCACCCCGATTTGCTTGCGGATCTGGATATCCCGCATGCCCCAGAAGGCGCGGTGTCGCTGGTGGAGCGTCAGGTGCGCACCCTGCGCGAGCGTAACCAGGCGCTTGAATCGAGGCTGGCTGAGTTGCTGCAGGTGGCGCGGGAGAATGAAACGCTGGTGGCGCGCCTGCACCAACTGGGTATCCGGCTGCTCGGCTCATTACCCCTGTCGCAAACCCTGGAGAAGGTCTACGCCAGTCTGCGTGATGGCTATGATGCCGAAGCGGTGACCCTGTTGTTGTTTGATGCCGGCCAGGCCGGTGAGCGTGAGGGTCCGGCGCATTATGTGGACCCGAATGATGTGGCCTGGGCGCCATGGTTGCCGCGCCTGCTGGCCAATGGACGTCCCCGTTGTGGTGAATTTGATGCCGAGCGGCTGGAGCGGTTGTTCGGCGCCAGTGCCGGCAAAATAGCCTCGGCCGCGCTGGTGCCGCTGCTGGCGCCGGAGCCGGTGGGTCTGCTCGCCATTGGCAGTCACCAGCGCGAGCGATTTACTCCCTCCATGGGTACGGATTTTTTGGCCCGCATCGGTGAGCTGGTCGGTACAGCTGTGTTTGTGCGTCGTCGGCAGGAGCAATGAACGACAGCGCCCGCAAGTGGCTGGCCGGGTTTGAAAGCTATCTGCGTCATGAGCGGCGCACCTCCCCGCGCACTTTGGAAGCCTATCAGCGCGATCTGGCCAGGGTTGAAGAATACTGTGACCGACACGGCGTCGAGGACTGGTCCTGTCTTGATGTTCACCATGTGCGAGCCCTCGCGGGTGACGCTCATCGTCGCGGCCTGTCGCCACGCAGTCTGCAGCGGCTGCTCTCGGCGCTGCGCAGTTTTTTCCGCTATCTGATTCGCGAGGGTGAGGCAGGCAGCAATCCGGCAGAGCAGGTCAGCGCGCCCCGCCCCCGTCGCCGCTTGCCGGATGTGCTTGACCCCGACCAGGTCGGGTCGCTGGTAGAGGCCGGGGGAAATGATGCCCTGGCCTGTCGTGACCGGGCCATCATGGAGTTGTTCTATTCCTCCGGTTTGCGGCTGGCCGAGCTGGTGTCGCTGGATATCAACGATGTGGATCTTGCCGAGGGCATGGTGCGGGTCACCGGCAAGGGGTCGCGTACGCGTCTGGTGCCGGTGGGACGCATGGCGGTGCAGGCGCTGAGAAAGTGGTTGCGCCACCGCAGTGAGCTGGCGAGTGAAGACGGGCTGGCCCTGTTCCTGAGTCGGCGCGGGCAGCGGCTAAGCCGACGGTCCGTGCAGGCGCGTCTGGCGCACTGGTCGCAGCGCCAGGGGCTGGATTCCAGAGTGCATCCGCATATGCTGCGCCACGCCTTTGCCAGTCATTTGCTGGAATCCAGTGGTGATCTGCGGGCGGTGCAGGAGCTGCTGGGACATGCCGATATCAGCACCACCCAGATTTATACCCACCTGGATTTTCAGCACCTGGCCGAGGTCTACGACCGCGCTCATCCGCG
>SLRW01000116.1 GCA_007130745.1 Gammaproteobacteria bacterium | reverse complement strand
GGCGGCCATAGCGAGCGGGAACCACCCGATCCCATTCCGAACTCGGAAGTGAAACCGCTCAGCGCCGATGGTAGTGCGGGGCTCTCCCCGTGCGAGAGTAGGTCACTGCCAGGCTCCAAACGACGACCCCCGAAGGTCTTGCCTTCGGGGGTTTTTTTTTGCCGCCCACGGCATACTCATTGTGGTTGCTGCGCAGCCCTTCAGTTAGACTTCCGCCTTAACGCCCTGTTTTCGGAGAAGCGCATGCCTGAATTACTTATCAAGGTGGTGCTGGCCTATCTGCTCGGTGCCGTGCTTGCCAGTATTGTACTGGGCCGCCTGATGGGGGTTGATGTGCGGTCAACCGGCAGTGGCAATCCCGGCGCCACCAACGCCCTGCGTGCACGTGGCTGGGGCTTTGCGCTGACGGTGCTGGTGCTGGACCTGGGTAAGGGCGTGCTCGCGGTGCTGCTAATCGCATCCCTGCCCTGGCCCTGGGCCGGCGGTGCGGGTACGGAGATTGCCGTCTGGTTGCCGGCCGCCTGCGGGGTGGCCGCAGTGGTGGGTCATGTGTGGCCGCTATGGCATGGTTTCAAGGGTGGCAAGGGTGCGGCTACTTTGCTGGGCTGTGTTGCAGCTGTTATGCCCATGGCGCTGGTGCCCATGCTTGCAGTATGGGTGGGTGGCGCAATTGCAACCGGATACGTCGGTCTGTTTACCGTGATGGCGGCAGTCAGCGTGGCAATCTGGGCAGTAGTTGCGCACGCCGGTAGCGGGCTCACACCGGAAGCAGTGTTTGCCATCCTGATGGCGTTGTTGATGACTTATACCCATCGCTCGAATCTGTTGAATACCTGGCGCGGTACGGAGCATCAATTTGAATCCTTCATGTTCTGGCGACGGTTGTTCCGGCGTGGATAATTTTCCAGGGGTGGCTTGTTTATCGTTAACCAGACAACCGGAAAACACGTGAGTAAACAGGATCAGTTGCTTGAGCTGCTGGCGGACGGCGGTGTGCATTCCGGAGAAGCATTGGCGGCCAGGCTGGGCGTGAGTCGCGCGGCGGTGTGGAAACAGCTACAGCGCCTGGGGGAGTTGGGTCTGGAGATATCCGCCCGGCACGGGCAGGGTTATCGTCTGAGCAAGCCGTTGGAGCTACTTGATGTGGACTTGCTTCGTGCCCGGCTTGGCGATGAGCTGTGTCGGCACATCGCTGCTGTGGAAATATATCGCAGCATAGATTCAACCAATCGCTATTTAATGGAAGTGCCGCCCGATTCACTCGCGACTCCTGGGCGGCTGTGTCTGGCGGAGCACCAGAGCGCCGGCCGTGGTCGCCGTGGACGGCGCTGGCAATCTCCCTTCGGCGCCAGTATTTACCTGTCTCTGCGCTGGCAGTTTGCTGAAACGCCAGCTCAGTTGCCCGCGCTTGCGCTGGCAGCCGGCGTAGCGGTGGCTCAGGTGCTGGAGGCGGTCGGACTGGAGGCGGTTGGCCTCAAGTGGCCCAATGATCTCTATTGGCAGGGGCGCAAGCTGGGCGGGATTTTGCTGGAGATGCGAGGTGAGGCCGGCGGGGCAAGCGAGGTGGTGATCGGGCTGGGCCTCAACGTGAGTATGCCGGACAGTGCCGGACGCGAGATCGATCAGCTCTGGGTGGATCTGGACCAGGCACTGGGCCCGGCCCGGCCGCACCGTGCCGAGCTGGCGGCGGATCTGGCCGGCGCCCTGTGCCGGGTGGCGCTGCGGTTTTCCCGTGAAGGATTCGCTGCATTTATTGCTGATTATGAGCAACGTGACATACTGGCCGGACATGAGGTCAGGCTTGAACAAAGTGGCCGTATTTTGCAGGGCACGGCGCTGGGTATAGACGCTGACGGGGCCCTGCGTTTGCAAGTGGATGGTGAGGCCAGACGTGTTGTTTCCGGGGATGTCAGTCTGAGGCGGATGCCGTGAAGCTGTTGCTTGATGTGGGGAACAGTCGCATCAAGTGGGCCTGGCTGGATGCACAGGGGCAGCTGTCACCGGGCGAGCCTTGCCTGCATGCACAGGAGTCGGCGGGAAAACTGATGCAGCGCATCGCCGGTACTGGACAGACACCGGACGCGGTATATATATCGAATGTCGGCGGGGCCACCCTGGGAGAGACCCTGGGCGGGGCGATAAGCGAACGCTGGCCTGGCGCCACGCTACATTGGCTGAAAGCGAAGGCCGAGGCTTGTGGTGTGCGCTGTGCCTATCAGCAACCCGGGCGACTGGGCGCCGATCGATGGGCCGCCCTGCTTGGCGCGCGTGCGCGGTGGACGGGAGCGGTGGCTATTCTGGATTTTGGCACGGCGATTACCCTTGACGGCCTGGCGGCAGATGGAGCGCATGTGGGTGGCTTGATTGCGCCTGGTTATCATTTAATGTTGCGGTCACTGCACGGTAATACCGGTGACCTGGCGGCGGCCGGCGCGGTGAATCAGGAACAACCTCCGGCGTTGTTCGCGGTTGACACCTCGGCTGCGATCAACACCGGCATCTATCACAGCATCCGTGGCCTGGTGGCAGAGGTGACACAAGCGCTTGAAACCTGGATGCCGGGAGCTTATACGCTGGTGGCCACGGGCGGGGGGCTGAGCCATGTGCGTGGCATCCTGCCGGAGAATACGGTGGTGGAACCGGATCTGGTTTTGTATGGTCTGGCCCGGGTGGCCGGGGAGGATATGTGAAATATCTGTTCCTGTTGCTGGTGCTGGCCAATGTGGTGGTTTTTGTTGCCTGGCTGCGGGTGCCGTCGCCGCAAGTTGTGCCAGAGGGGCCGCCGGAACGGGCCCTGACCGCGGATGTGATTGTGCTGGAGCCCTTGACACCCCGACGTGACGCTGGCGACCAGGTACCGACACGCGTGGTGGGTGAGGGTGATCACTGCATGAAGCTGGGGCCGTTTTATTCGCCGGCGATTGCCGAGCAGGCCGGCGCGTGGTCTGAACGGGCCGGATTGTCCCATGTGCAGTCACCGGGGAGCGAGACCTTCAAGGTCGGGGACTGGGTCTACCTGCCGCCGCTTGAATCACGTGAAGCAGCTGTGGCGCGCGCCCGGGAGTTACGGGATATGGGTATTGATGACATTTATGTGGTGGCTTCCGACGAATTCCGTAATGCTGTGGCGCTGGGGCTCTACAGTACCGAGCGCGGGGTCAGGCAGCGACTGGAGTATCTGCAGCAGATGGGGGTGCAAGCCGAGGTGCGTGATCGTACACGCACGCGTGAAGTGATTAACCTTTATGTATGGGGTGAACAGGTCCCGCAGGCTGGTGATTTGCCAGCTTATATTCAGGATGAGGGCGCGAGTCTGGAGGCGGTGGACTGCCAGCGTATCGAGGAACTGCATGAAGGTGCCGCGATAGGCTACAATAGCGCCGCCTGATTGCCTTGGTGGCGTCAAAGCTGGCGTAGCTCAGTTGGTAGAGCAGCTGATTTGTAATCAGCAGGTCGCGGGTTCGACTCCTGTCGCCAGCTCCATACACACCCTGCGAGTGTGAGTTTTAGGTTTAAGGTTTTAAGACGACGCGCCCTCAAGGGCGCGTTTTTTTCTTAAAACATGCAACCTTAAACTTTAAACTCACGCGCGGCTACGCCGTGCGTGTTGACTACGCCGGGCGCGTTGGCGACAATGGCGAGCTTATTTTCGGAGGGGTGCCCGAGCGGCCAAAGGGAGCAGACTGTAAATCTGCCGGCTCAGCCTTCGTAGGTTCGAATCCTACCCCCTCCACCACAGTTTTTCTGGTGTCGAATATTGTTTGTGATATCAGGGTTTTAATTGGCCCGGGCTGGCAGTGAGTGTGTCGGGCGGATGGCAGTTGGCGGGATTTGCGGCTGCGGGTGTAGTTCAATGGTAGAACCTCAGCCTTCCAAGCTGATGATGTGGGTTCGATTCCCATCACCCGCTCCAATTTGCGCCTGAAATTGAGAGTCGGCAAGGTTCGGCCCATGTAGCTCAGCGGTAGAGCACTTCCTTGGTAAGGAAGAGGTCACCGGTTCAAGTCCGGTCATGGGCTCCAGTTCCGGGGTGCCGGTTGCGTGTAGCGCCGGTGAAAGGAAGCAAAGTCTGTTGGGGAGTAAGCAAGATGTCCAAGGCAAAGTTTGAGCGTACCAAGCCCCATGTAAATGTGGGCACGATTGGTCATGTTGACCACGGCAAGACGACGCTGACAGCGGCGCTGACGAAGGTGCTGGGCGAGAAGTATGG
>SLRW01000071.1 GCA_007130745.1 Gammaproteobacteria bacterium | reverse complement strand
TCATGGTGCAACGGGCGGATTTCAAGCTCATAGCCCAGTCGGTGATGCTTGATTCTGACGTTGTCTTGCCACGGGTTGCCCTCAAAATCCGCCCGCATGAAGGCTTCACCCTGACGCAACAGCGTGCGGCCGCCGTGGTCATGATGTAGTGACCAGGTAGTTTTCCAGGCTTGTTCCAGTGCATCCGCGGGCCAGTAAACAAACTGTATATCAGCGAGGATGGCTTCGGCATCCAGCCAGTCGGGCAGTTCCCGGTGGACGCGGGTATGCACGCCCTGCTCGTCATGGCGCAGGCGCAACACCTCCAGCCCCTCGGGGCTCAGCAGCGCCAGAGTCATGGCGCCGTCGCAGATCTGCCCGGCGGCAATAAAGCGGCGACTGTGCTCCTCGTGGCGGATGCTAATGAGCTGTTCGAAAACCCGCTCGCCACCGGTTGCCGCCGGCGCCAGAGGGCGCTCGGCTTCAGCCAGGCGGCGCTCCACCGGCGTGGCGCAGGCGCCCGTCAGCGTAGCGACCAGCAGCAGACAGATCAGTCGCCGGCCTGGCATACCCGCGCCAGTACATTGAGCCGGCGCTGGTGCTCGCGCACATAGGGGTTGCTTTCGTCCCAGGCGTAGCCGGCAAGGATGGAGCAGATCATGGCCTTGATCTCTTCAGGCTTCTCCGGGTAGAAGATGATGTCCTGGAAGCTGCCGTCATACCAGGCGCTGACATAGGTGCGAAAGGTCTTTACCCCGCGGCTCAGCGGCGCGGCAAAGTCCTGTTCCCAGTCCACGGCTTCACCCTGGAATTGTCGGTCCAGGGTCTCGGCAGCGAGGCTGGCGGATTTCATGGCTATGGTGACGCCGGAGGAAAAGACCGGATCCAGAAATTCCCCGGCATTGCCCAGCAAGGCGAAGTTGCGTCCGGTCAGCGAGCTGACGTTGGCGCTGTAGCCGGTGATGTGATTGACGGGCGTGTCGTAAACCGCATCAGCCAGGTGGCGGCTCAGGTCCGGCGCCTCGCTGACCAGCCGCCGCAGTTTGTCGCCCGGTTCCTCGCCCGGCACCTGCTTGAGGAAAGCCTCTTCGGCGACCACCCCCAGTGAACAGCGGCCGTCGCTGAAAGGGATCAGCCAGTACCAGCAGTCCACGTGCTCGGGATGAACCGTGATCAGAATTTTGTTGCGGTCGAAGTCCTCGCAGCTGATGCGGTCCTCGACATGGGTGAAGATGGCCTGGCGCACGGGGAAATTCGACGGCGCTTCAAGTTCCAGCATGCGTGGCAGCACCCGGGCGAAGCCGCTGGCGTCGAGCAGGAAGCGTCCGCTGACAGTGTACTCGCGCTCTTGAGCATGGTCATACACGGTCAGCTCGGGGTGCTCGCCGTCTATATCCACGGCTGTGATTTCCTGCTGGTAGCGGATTTCGGCGCCGGCTTTTTCCGCCTCGTCGGCGAGCAGCTTGTCGAACTCGGCCCGGCGCACCTGAAAGGTGGTGCCCCAGCCAGGCGTGAATTTTTCCTCGAAATTGAAAAAGTCATGTTGCTGGCCACGGTCAAAGGTGGCGCCATTCTTGAACTGGAAGCCCAGACGCGCAGCGTTTTCCTGCAGGGCATCCATCATTCCGGCCTCCTCGATGAAGGCCATGCACTGGGGCAGCAGGCTTTCGCCAATGGAAAAACGCGGGAAACTGGCGCGTTCCAGCACCAGCGGCTGATAACCACGTTTGATCAGCAGCGCGGCGGCAATCGAACCCGAAGGTCCGGCACCAATAATCAGGGTGTCATAGGGCTTGCTCATCCGGCGTTTGCTCCTGTGCCAGGGTGTTCGGGTGGCCGGGCCAGCAGCGCCAGCAGCCAGGCGGCCACCAGTCCCGGCACCAGCGTGATGCCAAAGGCGCTGATCACCGGGGTCTGTGAAAATGCCAGCAGTCCGAAGGCAAGCACGGTCGTTGCCGCCGCCATCGTCACTGCCAGTGCGGCACTGCGCCTGCCTTCACGGTCGGCGCAATGGTAAAACAGCGCGTAGTCTATGCCCACACCGACAATCAGCAGCAGGGCCATCAGGTTAAAAACGCTGAACAGCGCGCCACTGTAGCCGACCACGGCCAGGCTCACCAGGATCGCCAGCACCGGTACACTGATTACCCGCAGTGCCTGACGCGGGCCCAGCAAAAACGCCAGCACCGCAGTCGCCACTATCAGCGCCAGCGACAGCATAACCAGGCTCAAACGCCGATGTTCGCGCATGCCCTGGCTGATATCCCCGACATAATTGACCCACTGCACGCCGGGATGTTCCCCGGCCAGGGTCTGCAGTGCGCTTTCAGCGGCGGGGGCCATTCCCCGCACGGTGACCAGAGCGCGGCAGGTTTGTTCTTCGCAGCCCAGCCAGAGCTGGCGGTAGCGCGGGTCCACATGGCGCAGTGCGGCGTCGGGTGTCAGCCATTGCGGCGGCGCGCTCATTACCGTTTCGTGGGCCCGGGCATGCGTTTCGCCCAGGCCCAGTTGTGTCATGTACTCACGCAGACGCCCGCTGGTGACCAGCTCGCTGGTGAGCGTGGCATTTTCCGCCTGGCGCTGTTGCGAGGGGATGACCTCGGCCGGCGCCCGGTAGCCTTGCAGCCGGCCCTCGTTGACCAGGGCTTCAAGCCCCGGCAACAGCGCTTCCTGGCGCTGCAGCAGGGTTTCTTCGTCGGTCGCGCTGACAAGCAGGAAATAGCTACCCTCGGTGCGTTGCAGCAGTTCACCGATCAGCCGGTCGTCGCTGACCAGCCGGTCGGGGGCGGCATAAAGCAGGTGGATATCATCCCGTGCTTCGAGCATGAACAGGCCTGGCAGACAGGCCGCCAGCAGCGCCAGGCAGATCCAGGCCCAGCGCAGGCGCCGCACGGGCAGGCGCAGTCGCGGCGCCGGCGCGCTCGCCGGCAGCGTGAGCAGGGGCAGCAGCCAGATCACGGTCAGCCAGCTGAAAATCAGGCCGCTGGCGGTGAATACCGCGACCTGACGCAGGGCGGGGAAAGGCGCGATGGCCAGCGACAGAAAAGCCAGCACACTGGTGATCAACGCCAGACGCAACCCGGGGAGTACGTGGTGCAGTCCCTGCTGCGGTGTCCATCCCGGGCGCAGGCTGTCGCACAGATAATGGAAGGCGTAGTCCACCGAGACGCCGATCACGGTGGCGCCGAAGACCAGTGTAATCAGGTGCAGCTGGCCGAACACCAGCAGGCTGGTGGCCAGGCCGCCGGCCAGGCCGGCGCCGATCACGGTGAGGGTGAGTAGCAGCGGGCGGGGGGAACGAAAGCGCCACAGCAGCAGGCTGATAATCGCCAGCAGGGAGATGCCGCCAATCAGCGTGATTTCGCGACTGGCGCTGGCCGAACCATAAGCGGTAAACACCGGTGCGCCGGTCACGTGCAAAGCGACATCCTGTGCTTCGGCCCATTCAATCGCCTGCTGCCAGAGTGCCAGCAGGGGTGGGTTGGTACTCACGGCGAAGGCGTCGTCGGCCACGCTGGCGTGCAACATCGCAAAATAGTATTCCTCGCCGCGTCTGTCGCCGGCATCAATAATCATCATGCCGTCAATCACGGCGGCGCCGGGGCCTTCCATCATTGGTGAGAGGTAGCGCTGGAACAGGCCCAGCGGATCTTCGGCCAGTGTCACTACGCCGGCGCTGCCGGTCAGACCATATTGTTCGGCCAGCCGGTGGCGGATAAAGCGCTCGGGGTCATCGCGCAGGGCCCGGTGGTCCGCAGGACTCAGAAGCACTCGCTGCCATTGCAGCAGTTCACGCCAGGCCTCGCGCACGGGGGCGCTATCGATGTCGGTGTGGATGTCGTTGAACAGGCCGCTATCATGCAGCTTTTCTGCCAGTCTACGGGCGGCGCGGGCGGCCTTGCCCGGGCTGTCGGCGCCGGTCAGCCAGAGCGTGGTGCGGGCAAAGGGTTCAGTGAGCTGTTGTCGCGCGGCCACTACCCCCGGGTCGCCCGGGCCGTCGGGCAGCAGGGCATGCAGGTCGGTTTGCAGCCCCGCGCCGCGGCCGAACTGCACGATCAGTATCAGACCGACCAGGGCCATCAGCCCCGGCCACAGGCTAGGGCGCAGTTTTGTGAGCACGCTCGAAGGCCTGTAGTGACTGTTCGTCCAGGGTGTCGGGGTGTTCAATGGCGGCAAAGCGCAATTCGGTGCGCCCGCCGTCGCCGTCCTTGATTACCACTTGCTGCGGGTAGTCATCGCCGCTGAGAATAATTTTTTGCAGGGCGCTGGCCAGGCTGCTGTCGCGCGGTTTGAGTTCCAGCGTCCAGCCCTCGCCGGCTTCTCCCGCAGTGACTTCGAAATGGTCCTCAAGCCGCGCCATGTCACCGCTGAACAGGGCCCGGAACACTGGTCGCAGGGTGGTCATGGGGTTGGCACCGCTGTGGTGTTCGCCATCCTGGTAAAGCCCGCGCGGGGTGATCACCAGGGTGGACGGCGCCGGCTCAAGCACCTGCCAGATGATGCCGTGGTCCACATCATGCACAAAGCGACCGCTGGAGCGCAGTGGGCGGCTGAGTTCGGGCAGGCGGCGCGTTTGCGTGAATTCACCGCGGGTGATGTCGTGGGCATCGAGTTCGGGCAGCACGCTGTCGGCAGGCGGGTTGTGATCAGCGCCCGGGGCGGTGAGTGGCCAGCACAGCATGACCAGACACACTGCCGTGAGCACCCGCTTCATCTGCTGACTCCCAGTTTCTGCAGCAGGATATCGGGCGAGGCGAAGCACATTTCGCCATCGGGCATGCTCACGGCGACCTGGTCGGTATGGCCCTTGCTCAGGCGCTGGCCGCTGGCTTCGTCGCGGATCTCGAATTTGATCCTCAGGCGGTTTTCATATTCAGCGATCCAGGCTCTGACCTTGACACGTTGCTGGAAAGTCAGCGGACGCGCATAGCGAATCCGCATGTCGATCACCGGCCAGGCGTAGCCGGAATCCTTCATTTGCAGGTAGTTGTAGTCGAGTTGATCAAGCAGCGCACAGCGGGCGATTTCGAAATACTTGGCGTAGTGGCCATGCCAGGCAATGCCCATCATGTCCACGTCGTGGAAGGGTACTTCCAGGCCGATCTCGGTCTGCCAGCGCGGATCACTCATCCAGGTTCGAACCCCCGTTGAAGGATGAGCCCGCAGACTTCGCGCAGGGTGCTCTCCAGCGGGCGGTCTTCCTCGAGCAGCGGGAATAAGGCATCCACCTGCGCCAGAGTATGACGCACTCCCGCCGTCAGCGCCGCCGTTTCCAGGCCCTCATGCTGCCGCAAGCGTATGCCCTGGCAGGCGGCCATCAAGGTGGCTGCCGCCACCTGCTCGGTGAGGGTTTGCACCCGCAGGCAGTCGCGGGCGGCAATGGTACCCATGCTCACCTTGTCCTGGTTATGGCATTCGGTAGAGCGCGAGAATACGCTCGCCGGCATGGTCAGTTTGAGGGCTTCGGCGGTCCAGGCCGAGGCGCCGATTTGCACTGCCTTGAAGCCGTGGTTGAGTGCTTCGCGCTCGCCCCGGGCGCCGGTGAGGTTGGCCGGCAGGCCGTGGTTGAATTTGGGGTCGACCAGCTGCGCCAGCTGACGGTCGAGCAGGTCGGCGATATTAGCCACGGCATTTTTCAGCGCATCCATGGCAAAACAGATATGCCCGCCATAAAAATGGCCGCCGTGCAGCACGCGCTCCTGCTCGGGGTCGATGATGGGGTTGTCATTGGCGCTGTTGAGTTCGGTTTCCACCATTTGTGTCAGCCACGACAGGGCATCCTCGGCCACGCCGATCACATGCGGTGCACAACGCAGGGAGTAGCGGTCCTGCAAACGCGAACTCTGGCGCTGCTGTTCGCTGCCGCCGAGATCCTCGTAAATCAGTCCGGCAATGCGGTTTTGCCCCGGGTGCGGTTTGACCTCGAACAGGCGCGGCTCGAAGTGACCGGCATTGCCCTGGATGGCCAGCACATTGAGGCTGGTGATGCGGGCCGAAAGCGTGCACAGATAGCGCGCGCGCTCCAGCGCCAGACAGGCCATGCCGGTCATCACGGCAGTGCCATTCATCACCGCCAGCGCTTCCTTGGGGCGCAATACCAGCGGTTCAATCCCGAGCTGACTGAATACGCCGGCGGTGGGTTGACGCTCGCCCTGGTAGATCACCTCGCGTTCCCCGGCCAGCACCGCGGCGATATAGGACAGCGGAGTGAGATCCCCGCTGGCGCCCACCGAGCCTTCCTGGGGTATCACGGGCAGGATGTCATCACTCAACAGGCGGTGCAGTTGCTGCAACAGCAGGTAGCGCACGCCGGAAAAGCCCTGGGTCAGGCTGGCCAGGCGGGCGGCGAGAATGGCGCGGGTCTGTACCGGCGAGAAAATCTCACCCAGGCCGCAGCCATGGAAGGTATACAGATGACGCGGCAGTTCCTCGACCAGATGTGGCGGGATGTTGACGCTGCAGGAGTCGCCGTAGCCGGTGGTGACGCCGTAAATCACGCCCTCTTCCTGCCACAGCCGATCCAGAAATTCAGCACCCCGGTCAATGCGGCGGATAAAATCGGGTTGTTCGGACAGCGTGCTGGGTAGCTCGCCCCGGGCGATGGCGGTAATCTG
This sequence comes from Gammaproteobacteria bacterium, assembly GCA_007130745.1. Lineage (GTDB taxonomy): Bacteria > Pseudomonadota > Gammaproteobacteria > UBA5335 > SLRW01 > SLRW01. The sequence goes on along the minus strand of SLRW01000071.1, from coordinate 8,917 downwards.
CGCCGCGCTCAGCGCGCTGCCATCAAACAGCACATCCTGGCCCGTTGCGGGGCCGTTGAAAGCAGACGGATTGTTCTGCGGTCTGGTCAAGGGGTGGTTTCTCCACGGGCATCAGTCTGGGTCTGGTTCGACCGGCGGATGCGGCGCTTATTCGAATATCAGTTCTCCCGAGGCGTATTTCGTGCCCTCGGTTTCGCTCTCAAAGTGCCACTGGACGCTGCTGCGGTCCTTATTGTACGCGAGCCGCAGGCGCAATGTCTGTCCCGGGCGTACCAGACGCCGGAATTTGAGTTTCTCCAGGCGCCGGAAGTCGCCCCGTACGGGCAGATAACGGCGCGCATGATACTCGGCCCAGCCGGTCAGCACCATGCCGGGCACAACGGCCAGGCCGGGGAAATGGCCCTCAAAACAGGCCAGTTTCGGGGTGATCTCCAGCCGCAGTTCGGCCGTCCCTTCACTCTGTTCCAGCAATTGGGCCGCCGGCATGGCGGGGGCCTTGTGGCGCTCGAACAGTCCGCTCAGCGCCTGCTGGCTGATCTTGCCCTGATTGTTGACCGGCAGTTGGTCCACAAAGCGCCACAGTCGCGGCAGGGTGACGGCCTCGAAGTGCGGCTGCAGCCCCTCGCGCAAGTGCCGGGCGAAGCCATGTCGCCCCAGTTCCGCCAGCGCCTTGTGCCCGCTGTCGGTAGGCACCGCCACCACGGCTACAGTTTCGCGCCGGCGACGCAGCAACAGCGCCCGGTTTTCGCTGATCCACTCATGAACTTCCAGGCGTTGTTCCAGTTCCGGCAACGACAGGCGCTTGCCTTCCACCTTGACGATACGGTCCAGTCGCGGGCCGAGCGTGAAGCGGCCATTGTGCTCGTGGTTGACGGCGTCATCCATTTCCAGCCATTGCTGATCCGGCAAATGCGGCGAACGCAGTTGTAGCCGGCCGTCATCAGAGGTAGCAGTTTCCACCCCCGGCAGCGGTGTCCACAGGCGGTTGCCTTCGTACTGGGTGCGCCAGGCGATGCCGCCGCTCTCGGAGCTGCCAAACACTTCGATTGGCCAAAGGCCGCTTAGTTCATCACAGTGGGCGGCCGACTCTGCCGGCAAGGGGCCGCCCGAGCAGAAGATGGCGACCAGTTTTGAGTCGGCCTGCGACCACGGCGCCGTGTCTTCAAGCCGGCGCAGATGCGCCGGGCTGCTGACCCAGGCGGCACGTTCGCAGGCGCCGGCCCGGGTCAGCAGGCTGTCGACGGTGGGCAGTATCTCACCGTGGCTGGTGCGCCCTGCGCACAACGGCCACAGCACCCGGAACAGCAGGCCGTAGATGTGTTGATGACTGACGGTGCCCAGAATTTGCGCGTGGCCGAGCTGATCGCCCCACAGTTGTTCCAGCGAGCCCACTTCGGCATCAAGCTGGTGCAGTTGCTTGGGGATGGCTTTGGGTTCGCCGGTGGAGCCGGAGGTAAATACCACCACTTCCCCAGTGAGGGGCGACAGCGGTTCGGCGGCGTGGTCTTGCCCGGTGGGGATGGGCTTGCCCCCGGGCCACTGGCTGCCCAGCCAGCCCTGACAGTGCCGGCCCAGGCGGCTGGCTGTTTCTGGCGTGGCGTTGGCGGGCAGCCACAGCCGCCGGCCACTGACCAGCAGCGCCAGCAGCGCCACGGTGAAGGGATAGGCCTGTTCCTCGAACACAGCCCAGTCGGTTGCCGGTGAGTCGGCCAGTTGTGCGCGCAGGGCGGCGACATCGCCGAGCAGTTGCGACCAGGTGATCTTGCTGCCTTGATGCACGAACAACACCTGCGAGCCGTCACGGCGGGCCTGGTGTAGTGCTTCGAGGCGGGTAAATTCCGGCTTCAAGACGCCAGTCTCCGTTTGCGATGCCGGCGCAGGGTGTATTCACCGGCAAACAGCAGACCCATCAGGATATAGGCAATCAGCCCGTTATAAAGCGTCCAGACTTCCCAGCTCGCGGCCACCGCAGTCCACAGGGCAATGCTGCCATTGAGAGCAAAAAACACGCACCAGGCCCAGGTGGCCTGGCGGGTATGCGCTACGCCTTCGGGCGGCAGATCCGGCTCAAACAGGCGCGCCAGGCGCTCGATAATGGTGCGGGGCTGGGTCAGCGACCAGGCGAATAATACGAGCATGGCGGTGTTGATGATCACCGGGTAATAGCGCAGGCCTTCCTTGCTGTTGCTGAGCAGGGTGATGATCGCCACAGCCAGCATCGCAATAATCCCGGCTACCAGCAGCAGACGATCCCCGGGCAGGCGTCGCCACAGGGCCAGGCGGCCGGCAGCAAGAATGATCAGAATCAGCGCCATGGCTGCCGGCGGCAGGTGGTCCAGGGAGAAATACACCAGCAGCGGATAGCCCGTGGCGACAACAATAAACAACGGGCCCAGCAGACGCGTCATCAGCTCTCGAGCAGTTGCCGGGTAGCTTCAACGACGTCCTCGACGGTGCGCACGGACTTGAAATCCTCCGGCGAGACTTTCTTGCCGGTGATTTCCTTGAGCCGGATCACCATGTCGATGGCGTCAATGCTGTCGATATCCAGGTCTTCGTAGAGACGGGCCTCGGGGACAATATCCGCCTCGTCGACTTCGAACATCTCGACCAGGATGCGCGTCAGTTCAGCCAGAATTTCTTCGCGATTGTTGTCCATATCCTCTCAACCCGCGATAGTGCATGCGACCACGTCATCGCTGTACAGTGGCGCGACAATCGATTAGTTTTGCGCCCCGGCCCCGGGGCGGATGCGCGGCGGCATGGGCCGGGCGTTTAATCCGGTGCCGCTATCCTATAGAACATGACGGCCACAGGCCAGTGTTAACAACCACGTACAGGGTCGCACGAGCGCTGTTCGGGCCGGTATGGACAATCAAGGCAGGCATATGTAATGCAAGCTAAAATTGCGGCAGATCATCCGGCCTTGCCGGGGCATTTTCCGGGTCATCCGGTAGTGCCCGCCGTGGTGATTCTAAATGCGGTGCTGGAACTGGCGCGCGCACGCCTGGCCCCTGTGCGTATCTGCGGCCTTAAAAAGGTCAAGTTCATGCGTCCGCTGGGTCCGGAAGAAAGCTTCGAAATTCACCTCGGCGAGATCGGCGCAGAGACAGTGAGTTTCAGTTGCCGGCGAGATGAGCAGGTGCTGGTGCGGGGGCGCCTGACGCTGGCCGGGGCGAGTGGCGCCGCCAGCGCAGGAGGCAGGCAGGCATGACGGTAAAAAAAGTGCTGGCCGTAGGCTGGTCGCAGACCGGACAGCTCGATGCGGTGCTGGATGCCGTGCTGGGTCCGCTGGAAGCATCGTCATCGGTGGCGGTGACCCGCGTGCAGTTGCGCCCGTTGCAGCCGTTTCCCTTTCCCTGGTCCTTCTGGCGCTTTTTCGACACCTTTCCCGAGACCGTGCATGAAGACCCGGCGCCCATTGATGAAAGCGCCCTGCCCGAGGATGGCGACTATGACCTGGTGATTCTCGCCTGGCAGGTCTGGTTCCTGTCGCCGGCCATGCCCATCACCGCCTTTCTCCAGAGTGAGCGTGGCCGGCGGCTGGTGCGGGGCAGGCGGGTGATGACCCTGATTGGCTGTCGCAATATGTGGCTGATGGCGCAGGAGACCTTCAAGGCACGCCTGCGCGAGCTGGATGCGCGGTTGGTGGACAATTTGGTGTTGACCGATTCCTCGCACAGCGCGGCGACTTTTATTTCCACTCCGGCCTGGATGCTCAGCGGGCGGCGTGGGCCCTTCCTGGGGGGGCTGGTGCCGGCGGCAGGGATTGATCCGGCCGAGATCAGGGCCGCTTCACACTTTGGTGAGGCCATTGCCCGGCAGTTGCCCGATCGTGCAGCTGACGATGACTCACCTATGCTGCGGGGGCTGGGGGCTGTTAAAATCAACGAGCGCCTGATTGCTTCGGAGCGTATTGCGCACCGCAGTTTCCGCCTCTGGGGTGCCCTGCTGCGGCGGGTGGGCCGGCCCGGCGCCCTGCAGCGCCGTATTGTGTTGGCACTTTATGTGCTGTTTCTTGTCACCATGATTATCACCGTGGTGCCGATCACGGCGGTGATCAAACGCCTGACCGCGCCCCTGATGCGCGCGCGCATTGCCCGCCAGCGGGCATATTACGCCGCGCCTTCCGGGGAAGCCGAGAATTCCGGGAAAAATTGAATATGAGCGCCGGTAGAGACGTCTTTATCACCCGCATCGCCGCCTGTCTGCCCAATCCGCCGGTGGGCAACGAGGACATGGAGCGCATTCTGGGCCAGGTGGGCGAGCGCCCCTCGCGTGCCCGGCGCACGGTGTTGCGCAGCAACGGCATTCGCAGCCGGCACTACGCCATCGACCCCGAGACCCTGGAATACACCCACAGTAATGCCAGTCTTACCGCCGAGGCCGTGCGGGGGCTGGCCGGCGAGGGCTTTGAGCCGGCCCAGATCCAGAGTCTTGCCTGCGGCACCACCGTGGCTGACCAGCTGGCGCCCGGACATGGTCTGATGGTGCATGGGGAACTGGGCTTGCCGCCCTGTGAGGTGGTCAGCAATGCCGGTATCTGTCTCGCGGGCATGGCCTCCATGCGCTATGCCTGGATGTCGGTGCTGGCCGGTCTGCATGACAACGCCGTGGCCACCGGTTCGGAGCTGGCTTCGGCGATGCTGCGCTCGGTCAACTATGAGGCCGAAAACGAAGCCCTGGTGCAGGCGCTGGAAAAACGCCCGGAACTGGCCTTCGAGAAGGACTTTCTGCGCTGGATGCTCTCCGATGGTGCCGGCGCGGTGTTGATGCAGCCCACGCCCGGTCCCGGGCCGGTCAGCCTGCGGGTGGACTGGATGGAGATGCTCTCCTACGCCGGTGAGATGGAAACCTGCATGTATGCCGGGGCCGTCAAGGTCGGGAACGGTGGTCTGCGGGGCTGGCTTACTCTGTCGCAGCGCGAACGCGCCGAGCAGTCGGTAATGGCGATCAAGCAGGATGTGAAGCTGCTTAACGAGCATATCGTGGAATACTCGGTGGAGCGCGCGGTGCGCGCCCTGCGCGAAAAACACCACATCAGCACGGACGATTTCGACTGGTTCGTGCCGCACTATTCCTCCGGTTATTTCCGCGAAAAAGTGCTTGAAGGGCTCACCAGTGCCGGCATGCCCATCCCCTACGAGCGCTGGTTTACCAACCTGCCCGACAAGGGCAATACCGGCTCGGCCTCGATCTACATTATGCTGGAGGAGTTGTTTCACTCCGGCGAGTTGCAGCCGGGCCAGCGTATTCTTTGCTATATCCCCGAGAGCGGGCGTTTTTCCACCTGTTTCATGTCGCTGACGGTGGTCTGATATGGAGCGCCGGAAAGTCCCCCAGGATGCCGCGTGCAGCACCTACGGCGGTCATCGCAAACTGGTTTACGCGGTGGACGATGATGGCCACTATACCGGCGTGCAGTCGCTGGGCTGGGAGGCCGAGTCGGAGGTTACCCGGCTGGCGATTGAGGAATTCGAGGCGCTGCGCGATGAAGCCTGGTTGCGTGCTCACCATGGCCTGACTTCGCCGCTGGAAGTGCACATGTACGAGCGGCGTATGGATTTGCCCCTGCTGGCCGGCGCCAGTGGTATCTGGCGCTGGCGCGTACGCCGCCATTTCAATCCGAAGCGCTTTGCCCGTTTGTCGCCGCGATTGTTGCGACGCTACGCTGAGGCGCTGGGGCTGGATGTGGCTACCCTCAAACAATTGCCCCCGCGCAGGAGCAGCAGTTCATGAATGAATTTCGACACCGTCAGGCGGCGCATTGTGAAAGCGGCGTCGTATCCAGCATGCTCAGCCATCACGGTTTGCCCCTGAGTGAACCCATGGCCTTCGGTCTGGCCAGCGCCATGAGTTTTGCCTATCTGCCCTTTATCAAGATTGGCGGCATGCCGCTGATTGCCTATCGCATGCCGCCGCGCTGGATTATCCGTCGGGCCAGCAAGCGTCTGGGCGTGCGCTTTGTATCGAAGACCTTCCGCAACCACAAGCGCGGTATGGACGCGCTGGATCGCCAGCTCGACGCGGGGCAAATTGTGGGCCTGCAGACCTCCGTGTTTTGGTTGCCCTACTTCCCGGACGAAATGCGCTTTCACTTCAATGCTCACAATCTGATTGTCTATGGCCGTGAGGGCGATGAGTATCTGATCAGCGACCCGGTATTTGAGGAGCCGGTGCGCTGCCCGGCGGCCGATCTGCAACGCGCACGCTTCGCCAAAGGTGCGCTTGCGGCCCGCGGCCTGATGTATTACCCGGTGAAAGTGCCGCAGCGCATAGACTATGAGCGGGTGATCCCCGCCGCCATTCGTACCAACGAGAAGATCATGGCGCGCGCCCCCTTCCCGGTGCTGGGAGTGCGCGGCATTCGGTTTCTGGCGGACAACCTGATCCGCACCAGCAAGCGCAGCGATGCGCGCAAGCGCCTGCCGCTGTATCTGGCGCATATCGTGCGCATGCAGGAGGAAATCGGCACCGGCGGCGCGGGTTTTCGCTTCCTCTACGCCTCATTTCTGCAGGAATCAGCGGAGCAGCTCGACAGCCGCGCCCTGGCCGAGGCCGCCGAGGCACTGACCGCGGCCGGCGATCGCTGGCGCGAGTTTGCGCTGGCGGCGGCGCGGGTCAGCCGCAAGCGCAGCGAAATGAATATCGATGAGCTGGCCGATCTGTTACGCGATTGCGCCACGCGCGAAGCCGAGGTGTGGCAGCTGCTGGCTCAGTGGCAGGCCAGCGACCGGCTCAGAGACGGCGCACAAGCATGACCCCCAGGCGCGGGCCGTCGCCCTCGCCATTCACATGCAGCAGGTAATGCGCGCCGGGTGAGGCCAGAAAATGGCTGATGGCCGCCCCGCTCTGGCTGTCATAGTAGCCGGGACAGGCCGGCCCCTCGAAGATTTGCTCAATCCCGCTTTTCCGGCGCAGTGCCGCCAGCGACTCCGGGGCCAGGAACTGCCCGCCGCCCAGTACGGTTTCCGCCGTCGGTAGTTGTTGCTTTTCCAGCCAGGCCAGCAGCGCTTCACTGCCGTTGAACTGGCGTGTCGCCACGATTTCGCCCCGGGCATCCGGCGGCGCCTGTTCGCTGCGCTGCAGCCACAGCCAGTGACTGCCCTCGGCCATGGTGGTGTCGGCTTCAACCATCAGGCGCCGGCGGTGCTCGGCGATGGGCCAGGTGGCCACATCCACCGAACCGACCAGGGCCGAGTCCATATAGCCCGCCTGCATATCCACGCAGGCCAGCTCCAGCACCGATTCAAAGGCAAAATAGGCGCTGCACACAAAATTGCTGCGCCCGGCCAGCTTGAAGTGCCGGGCGATGTAGAAATTGGGCGCATTGCTGACAGAGTTCACAAAGCTCAGCGGCTTGGGCTGCATGCCGTGGCGAAACAACGACTCGACTACCTCCAGGGTGACGTCCAGATCGCCGCGGGCGGAGCTCGTGTACACCGCGCTTTGGGGGTCGATGGCCGCTGACTGCACACAGCGCCCGGCGCCAATCAGTGCCAGTTGTATAAAGCGTCCGATACGCCGCACCGGTTCGCCCAGCGCCTCACGCACCAGGGGTTTGAGCGAAGTGGACTCATCGCTGACTGCCTCGCGGTAATCGCCGGTGGCGCGGATCCAGATCATGCCGCGCCCTCCCCGCCGGTGATCACCAGCGATGTGTTGTTGCCGCCAAAGCCGAAATAATTCAGCAGCAGCGGGCCGGGCGTCAGGGCCTGGTTGGACTGGGTCAGGGCAATGCCCAGATCCGCACGCGCCGGGCTGGCAATGCCGGGGGTGCCGGGCACAAAGCCGGCGTCGGCGGCGGCACAAAAGAGCAGCACCTCGTTGAGGCCGCAGGCGCCGAGGGTGTGGCCGATATAGGGCTTGAGCGCGCAACTGGGCGGCACATCCTCGCCAAATACCCGCTGCATGCCGGCCACCTCGGCCTCGTCGTTATGCAGGCTGGCGGTGCCGTGGACCTTGATTGCACTGATCTCGGCGGCGCTCACGCCGGCGCGGGCCAGAGCCTGGTTGATCACCTGTTCCACGGTGGAGCCGTCCGGGTTGGTGGCCGACATGCCGTGGATGTCGCACATGCTGGCGCCGCCGGCGAGGCGAAAGTCACGCGCCGAGCGCGGTTGGGTCGAGAGCACCAGCGCCGAGCAGCCCTCGCCCAGGGTCAGGCCGCTGCGGTCCTGGTCAAAGGGGCGCATGATTTGCGGCGAGAGCAGCCCGAGGCCGTAAAAACCGGCGGCGGTGACTACATTAAACAGCTCCACGCTGACCACCAGCGCGTGTTCCAGATGCCCGGCCTCGATCATGTCGGTGGCCGACATCAGCGCATTGGCGCTGGCGGTGCAGGCGGTGTTGAAACTGTAATCCGGGCCGCGCAGGTCAAATTGGCGACGCAACCAGCGGGCCAGGTTGGCAATGCTGTTGCTGCCGATCAGTGCGGTGGCGGTCTCGCTGTTTTCCAGCAACTCGCGCTGGAAGCGCGCCTCGGAGACCGACACATCGGCTGAAGAAGTGCCCAGGAACAGCCCCAGATTGCGCCGCTCGTCGGCGTTCAGGCCGGCCTTGTCCAGGGCCTCGCCGATGACGCCTTCCAGCACGCTGTACAGGCGCTGCTCGATGTTTTGCAGCGGCACGTCGGGCAACAGCAGGTAGGGAATGGACTGACGCTGGTCGGCATAGCTCAGGACGGCCTGGCCCGGTTCAGGAACCTGGCCCAGTGCCGTGACCGCCTTTTCCAGGTTATCCCCCAGCGCGGTATGACTGCTCGCGCCGGTAAAGTACACCGTCATCAGCGGGTGCGCTCCTGCTGGATGATGTCGGCCAGGGTATTGATGCTGCGCAGCGCCTTGCGCGCCCGCGCGCCGGCTTCGATACGCACGCCGTAGGTTTGTTGAACGGCCATGCAGATCTGCAGGGCGTC
>SLRW01000036.1 GCA_007130745.1 Gammaproteobacteria bacterium | reverse complement strand
GTCAACCCGGAATCCATGGGCAGCGCGGGCGCGCGTAATGCCGGCCTGGTTGAGGCGCAGGGCGAATACATCGCGTTTCTGGATGATGACGAGATGTGGCTGCCGGAAAAGCTGGCCGAACAGGTGGCGCTGATGGAGCGCTCGCCGCCTTCGGTGGCACTGGTGGATACCGGGTTTTATGACATGAAGCCACGCCGCTGGCGCCCGCGCGAAGTCATGCCGAAGATGCAGGGGGCGGTGCTCGGGGAATTGCTGGCCAAGACCAGCAGGCGGGCGCCCAAGCTTTCCACCGTGATGGTGCGGCGTTCGGTGCTGGAGGAAATCGGCGGCTTCGATGAGGCCATGCCGGCGCGCGAGGATCTCGACTTGTATCTGCGCCTGGCGCGAGGTTGCGAATTTGCCTCGGTGATGCGGCCGCTGGCGCGCAAATGTTATGACGCCGGCGCGGGGCGGTTATCGGAGAATTATCAGGCTCGCGCAGCAGGCTCGCAGCGACTTTATGAAAAACTGCTGCCGGATTTTGAGGCGCGTCCACGGGAGCATGCGGTTTTCCTGCTGCGCTGGGCGCGTGATCTGGCGCGTGCCGACCAACATCGGGAGGCCCGCCGTATGCTGGGCCAGGCTTATCGTCTGTGGCGCAAAAACCCCCGCTTGCTGACCTACGGCCCGCGGATTCTGTTGCGACGCTGAGCCCGGGCCACCAGGGCCGGCCCGGGTGTGATTTGGGCGGTACCTGACAAGGGGGGTTGTGACGGTTAAACTGAGCGGGAATTTCACCGGGGGATAAAACCAGGGAGTAGCAGCGTCATGGCAAGAGGCGTCAACAAGGTTATTTTGATCGGCAATCTGGGCGCTGACCCGGAAGTGCGCTATATGCCCAGTGGCGGGGCGGTGACCAATATCCGCATGGCCACGGCTGAATCATGGAAGGACAAGCAGACCGGTGAACGCCAGGAAAAAACCGAATGGCACCGGGTGGTGTTCTTTGGTCGCCTGGCCGAAATTGCCGGCGAGTATCTGAAAAAGGGCTCGCAGGTCTATATCGAAGGCCGGCTGCAAACCCGCAAGTGGCAGGGACAGGACGGCCAGGATCGCTACACGACTGAAATCGTCGCCAATGAAATGACCATGCTGGGCGGCGGGCCGGCCGCTGGTGGTCGTGGGGGTCAGGGCGGCCAGAGTAGCGGTTATGACAACGACCATAACCAGGACAGCGGCCCCTCCGAGCCGGCTTCACAAGAGAGCGCCTCCGCCCCGGCCGACGACTTTGACGACGATATTCCGTTCTGAAACTAAAGTGTTCAGTGTTCAGTGTTCAGTTTTCAGACCAGGCGGCCTGCAGCCGTTATTTTGGTGCGGGTTCAGATGAGTCTGAAAACTGAAAACATTCAACTGAAAACCGGGCGTGAAACGCCCGTCAAGGTTATTTATTTGCTGGGGCTGGGGCATAGCGGTACCACGTTGCTGGGGCGGCTGCTCAATGCCCATTCGCAGGTGGTGGCTACCGGTGGCACCAAGAATATCCCGCTGTTTCTCAGGGGCCGCAAGGATTGCGCCTGCGGCGCCACGCAACCGGCTGAATGTGTTTTCTGGTCGCAGGTGGAAACCGCGCTGGGCCAGCAGGGGCTGTCGCTGGCCTCGCTGGATGTGGGCTATGACGCGAAGGCCCTGGACGGGGATTCGCTGCGGGCCTATTTCAAGGCGGTGCTGGCGGCCTCCGGGGCGCGGGTGATCGTGGATACCTCGCGCCGGCGGGGTTATTTCAGTTCCCTGGCCAAAGTCGAGGGCGTGGAGCTGGTGCCGGTGCATATCTTCAAGGACCCCCGCGCGCAGTGTGCCTCCATGCGGCGCAAGGGCCGCACCATCTTTCCGGCGATCTGGAACTACCGCATGCGCAGCCGGCGGGTACGGGCGCTGGGTGAGGCTTTTCCGGGCATGGTGCACGTGTCCTACGAGGCGCTCTGCCGTGACCCCCGCGCCCAGCTCGGGCGCATCATGCAGGCCGCCGGCCTTGAACTGGAAGACACCCAGCTCACGCAATGGGGCGAGACCGAAGTACATATCCTGGGCGGCAATCGCCAGCGCCGCAGCCGTTCCTCGGAAATCTGCCTGGATGAGTCCTGGCAGCAACGGCTGCGGGGCTGGGAGAAAACACTGATCAGTGCGGTGAACAGGAGCGAGCACCGCCGCAACCTGGCCGCGGCGGGGATACGCTAGGCCGTGTGTACCATGATTTTCTTCTTGCGCCGGCGTTTCTTGCCGAGCTTGTGGGCCAGCCGGCGCAACCAGAAGCGGTCCCGGCGTGTCAGTTGGTCCTCTCCGGTGTAGCCCAGGTAAAAACGCAGTTTCTGGCTTTGTGTCAGATCGCGGCAGGCCGGGTCGCGTGCCAGTTTGCGCAGGTCACGCCAGAAGCTGTAGATGCGCGGGCTGCGCCGGCAATGCTCAAAATCAATCAGGGCAATGTCCCAGCCGTATTCGGCAGTCTCCGAAGGTCTGGCCAGCATGTGTTCGGCACGCAGTGAGCAATGCGCAAATCCAGCGTCATGCAATTGGCGGATAATGGCGCCGCACGCCCTGGCCAGCGTATGCCATTGCCGTTGCGGGAGTTCGCCCGCCCTGAAACGGGCGATCAGGTGATCCACCGGCTCGCGGTCCGTGAGTTCGCTCATCACCAGGATTGCTCTGGGCCCTTCGGGGTGTTTGCGCCTGTCTCCGGCCAGTGCCCGTACTTCGGGCAGGGCGGTGAATCCACGCTTGCGGACTTCGCGCAGCGCGCGTGCCTCGCACAGCAGGGTGGGCACCAGGCGGCCCAGGCTGCGCCAGTCCCGGCGCACATAGTTGAGCTGGTATTTGAGGATTTCGCCGGCTTGCGGGCGGCAGACCCGGCTCCAGCCGCCGCGGTGGGTGCCGGAGGTGGCGTGTAACTGCGGGCTGCTATGAGCGAGCGCCCAGAGGGTGTCGAAATCCGGATTGCGGGACATGGGCCTCGCGCCAGGCGGTGTTTGCACCCGACGTACAGTTATGTCAGGTCGCAGCGTGTGTCATGACGTATTACTATTATGTTAACGCAAGCTGCTGCAAAGCGTCATTCGCGCATCAGATTTTGTCCGGAGCGCGGCAGGGCTTGCTGAGGGGGGGGTAATGAATATTGTGATTTACGGATTCGGTTTTTCCGGATCCGGGGCCGTGGTGGACTGGGCCAGGGATTCCTCGGCTTTTGCAGTGCTGCCAAAAATCAAAAGTTTTGTGCGGGCTGGCGGTATTGGCGAGATACTCCTGGCGCCGGACCGCCAAACGCAAGCCGACATGGCGCGTGCTCTATCGGCGCGACTGAAACGCAAAATCCGGCAGGAACCATTGCGCAAGCGGTTGCCCGGTTATCAACGCAGGCAGGCCCTGTATCACCGGGTCAGATCCGGCGTGGGTCTGGGCCGGCGCACCGGTGAACACAAGACCAATGTCCGCTCAGAAGGTGTTGAAGGCTGGGTTGTAGACCGTCGGTATCTGCGGGATTTTTGCCGCCGGCTGGAACACGGCGAGACTTTTGACGCGGTCACTTACTGGCAACACTGGTTCAGCACGCGTGTCAGGCAATACTGTCCCGACGCCAAACGGGTGGTGCTGGACAAGTGTCTGCGCTTTGACGACCCCCGCCATGACGGGCTGTGGGAGCGGGTGTATGACCCCGTGCGGGTGATTGTGGTGCACCGGGACCCGGTCGACCAGTTTACGGAGATTATTCGCCAGGTGGGCTGGGACAAGGTGCGGGAGAAGGGGAAATATGCCTGGGGTACGGCGGAAGATCCCGGGCAGGCTTTTCTGGAAACAACGCTGCGGTGTCTGCAGCGGTTACGGGATTATCAGCGAGGGCATCCGCAAACCTGCCTGTCAGTGCCTTTCGAGGGCTTTGTGCAGGACCACGCGAGCTGGGCGGCCTGTCTCGGGTACTGGCTGGGTATCAGTGCCGGGCATGTGCCGGCGGCGCGATACTTTGACCCGGCGGTATCCGCCCGCAATATTGGCATCGGTGAGCGGTATCCGGAAGCCGGCGAAATGGTCTGGCGTCACGAGGGTCTGCTGGCCGAGGCGCGCGCCCTGCGCGAGGAAGTCGAAGCGCTTAGCCTGCAGGCCAGCCCGGATAACCAAGTTGCCTGAGATCCCAGCCGCTGCGTTCGGCCAGTTTGCGGTTACTGGCACCATAGGCCTGTGCGATGGTCTCGCGCTGTTCGGGGGTCAAATCAACGTGCAGTTGTTCTTCCACGCGCCGGTTAAACCAGTCGGGCAGGGTGGCGGTCTTGAGCCATTCCGCCAGGGGTCGGGGCAGGTAGCGTCGCCAGGGGGCGTTGGAGGCGCGTGAGCGGCTGCGGGCCACGGGCAGGGTGATGGCCTCGGCGGGCATGCCCAGCGCCCGGGCCAGGGTTTCGGTGGCCTGTTGCGGTTGCTGACGCCAGGCTTCCAGTGGCAGCACGTGGACCTTGCCAAAGACGGCTGCCCAGGCTTCAAACAGTTCGTCAAACAACCAGCTTCCCCAAAGGCGTTCCGGTCCGCGGTGCAGCCTTTCACTGTTCTGCGGGTTCAGCCACTCAAGCCCGTTATGCATGAAGGTATTAAAATCATGGCCATAGCCGGTGGCGACGAAATTGAAGTAGGTGGATACGCAAATATCCTGCTGGCGGCGGATGGTGATGAGGATATCGGCAGGCCCGGTCATCTCATACAGTTTGCGGGCAACATCGGGGGCCTCCGTGACCGGGAAGTAACTGAATTTTTCGTGTGAATACAGCAGCAGGCGCGTATCGGCAGGCGCCATCGCCACCATGTGGGACCAGCCGGGCAGCAGTTTTTCCGCCGGCCGGCGCCCCTTGATGATCTGGTGGAGCCGGGGGTCGAGTTTACTGTAGTGACCCAGATAGTGGGTCTGTGGCAATTTCCGGAACAGGTGTTGTTGCAGCGAGGTGGTACCGGTCTTGGGGCAGCCGATATGAATCAATGTCTGCATGGCGGGCTCTTGCGGTTTCGGGTTGCGGGGATCATCCCATGACAGGGTATTGTGCTCAACCAGACCTGTGCCGGTGTTGGGTCGTGGGGCCCGGGAAACGGGATTTTTTGCTGACTGTGCGATAATTCCGGCAGTGCATGACGGAGGTCCGTGTTTGCCGCTTGCGTGGCGGGCCGTTGATTTCATTCTGGAGAAAACGACAAATTCAGGTGGCTCATGAGTATACAGGTGCTGGATTGCACACTGCGTGATGGTGGTTACTATAACGACTGGAATTTTTCGCTTGATCTGGCCCAGCGTTATCTTGATGTAATGGCCCGTTCCGGGGTGGATGTGGTGGAGCTGGGGTTTCGCGGCCCCGGCCAGGGCCGCTTTCTGGGGCCTTTCGCCTTCACGCCGGACGCCCTGGTTGAGTCACTGGATGTTCCCGAAGGGCTCACGCTGGGCGTCATGATGAACGCCAAGGATTTGCTGGCCGCCGATGACCCCGGCGCCATGGTTGACCACTTCTTTGCGCCGGCGAAGGATTCTCCCGTTGATCTGGTCAGGATCGCGGCGCATTTTGGCGAGTTCGAACAGTGTGAGCCGGTGGTACGCCGCCTGGCCGAGCTTGGCTATACCGTGGGCGTCAATATCATGCAGGCCGGCGGGCGTGGTTATGAAGCGCTGCTGGCCAAGGCCGGCGCCGCCCGGGACTGGCCGCTGGATGTGCTGTATTTTGCCGACTCGCTGGGCAATATGGATGCCGCTGAGGTCAGTGATGCCGTCAAGGCGTTTCAGGCGGCCCGCAACGGCCCGGTGGGTTTTCATGCCCACGATAATATGGGACGCGGGCTGGATAATGCGCTGGCGGCGATGGCGGCCGGCGCCACCTGGATTGATGCGACGGTGCTGGGTATGGGCCGCGGCGCCGGCAATGCCCGCACCGAGTATCTGATGCTCGAGCTGCTGCGCCGCCAGGAGCGCCAGCCGGATCTTGACGCCCTGTTCCAGCTGGTTATCGGTGATTTCGGCGAACTGCACCGCGAATACAACTGGGGCCCCAATCTTTTTTATTACCTGTCGGGGCTGTACGGCATTCATCCCACCTATGTGCAGGAGATGCTGGCCGACTCGCGCTACCGCCATGAGCAGGTACTGGAGGCGCTGGGACAGTTGCGCAAGGATGGTGCCGCCGGCTTTTCCCGTGAACGTCTGCAGCGGGCCGCCGGCGGTGAACTGATGGCTTCCGACGGGCAGTGGGATGCCTCCGGCTGGGCCAGCGGACGCGACGTGCTGATCGTGGGGCCGGGCCAGCAGGGGCAGCAACACAGCGAGGCCCTGCATCGCTATATCCGCTCGAGTGAGCCGCTGGTGCTGTGTCTGAACAGCAACCCCTGGCTGGACCCCGGGCGGGTCACCGCCTGGGTGGCCTGTAACCGGGTGCGGCTGCTAATGGACGGTGAATATTACGCCGGGCACCAGGGCACCCTGATTTGTCCGGCGGCAGGGCTGCCAGAGGAAGCCCGCGGGGCGCTGAAATCCTGGGAGATACTTGATTACGGGGTTCAGGTGGAACCCGGCGTGTTCCGGGCCGAAGCGCAGGGCTGTGTGTTGCCCCGTCCGCTGGCGGTGTTCTACGCCCTGGCTATTGCCTCTGCCGCCGGGGCGGACAGGGTGCTGGTGGCGGGGCTCGATGGTTTCAGTGAAGCCGACCCGCGATACAAGGAAATGGCGGATGCGCTGAGTGTCTACAACGCCAGCCCGGACAGCCTCCCGGTCACGAGTATCACGCCCACGCGTTTCCCCATTACCCAGGATTCCGTTTACGCAATGGAACTCGGCAATCATGGCTGAGCCGCTGATCGTGATCCCGGCGCGTTATGCGTCCTCGCGTTTTCCGGGCAAGCCGCTGGCGGAGGTTGCGGGCAAGAGCCTGTTGTCCCGGGTATGGGCGCGCTGTGTGCAGGCCTTGCCGCCGGAGCGGGTGGTGGTGGCCACAGATGATGAGCGCATCGCCACGCATTGCACGGCGCAGGGGATGGCTTATGTGATGACGCCGTCCGATTGCCCCACGGGCACGGACCGGGTGCATCACGTGGCGCGACAGATGGACGCCAGCGTGTATATCAATGTGCAGGGCGATGAACCCCTGATCGAGCCCGGGGACATCCGCACGGTGATTGAAGCCGCGCAGCGTTATCCGGGTGAAGTGGTGAATGCGTATTGTGCGATTGAGGCCGAGGCGGATTTTCGCAATCCCAATGTGCCCAAGGTGGTGGTTGCGCCCGATGGCCGCTTGCTTTACATGAGCCGCGCGGCCGTGCCCACGGACAAACAACTGGGTTTCAGGGCGGCCTGGAAGCAGGTGTGCATATACGCGTTGCCCGCGGCGCCCCTGGCGGCATTTTTTGAGGCGGGCAGCAAGACCACCGTGGAGGCGATCGAGGATATCGAGATTCTGCGTTTCCTGGAACTGGGGCATACGGTGCGCATGGTGGCGGTGTCGTCGGCGTCCATCGCGGTGGATGTGCCGGAAGATGTGGCGCGGGTCGAGGAGGCGCTGGGTGCGGATGCGGCCTCCTGAGACATTGCCTGCATCGGCGCATTACCGCGCCTTTTTGTTTGATTGCGACGGTGTTCTGCTCAATTCCAACGTGGTCAAGACCGAGGCCTTTTACAAGGCGGCGCTGCCCTGGGGGGAACGCGCTGCCACAGAGCTGGTTGAGTATCATGTTTCGCGTGGTGGCGTGTCGCGCTATGAAAAGTTTCGCTATTTTCTGGCCGAGATCGTGGGCCAGACAAAGGACGAGCAGGCTCCGCTTGAGCAGTTGCTGGATGATTTCGCCCGCCATGTGCGCGAGGGTTTGATGCAGTGTGAGGAGGCGCCGGGGCTGCGTGAATTGCTGGCCTGCCTGCCCGCGGGCTGTCCGCGCTATGTGGTCTCGGGCGGCGATCAGCAGGAGCTGCGCCGGGTTTTCCGCGAACGCGGGCTGGCCGACGGGTTTGACGCCATCTATGGCAGCCCCGTGGACAAGCGGGCCCATGTGAAGCGGCTGCTGGAGCGCGAGGCGGTACAGCGCCCGTCGGTTTTTTTCGGCGATGCCTGGTATGACTACGAGGTGGCCAGCGAGGCGGGGCTGGATTTCGTGTTTCTTCACGGCTGGTCGGAAGTCAGCGACTGGTGCGAGCGGTTCAGCAACGAGCCCGTGTGGGTGTGCCGGGATTTGTCTGAATACAGGAGGCTGGCGGCAGGATGAGTCAGTATGATCTGGTATTGGGCTCCAAACCCGACGCGCCGCTGCCCGATATTGCGCCGCGCAGGATCTATACCGCCAATGGCGCCGCCTCCCTGGCGCGGCATTACCGGGCGCGCGGAACCCCCCGGGTGATCAGCATTGTCGCCACCAAACAAATGCAAAAACCGGAAGTGCGCGACAGCATTATTGCCGCGGCGCCGGATGAAATCATCGGGCGCAAGGATTATCCGCTGGCGGCCGAGGTGTTTGCCGACGTGCTGCCCGATACAAAAACATCCAATCTGTCCATGCAGGCGCAGTTCAGGCTCCAGCAGCAGGTTTTCGGCCCCTGGATTTATCTGGCGCTGACGCACAAGCATGGCCTCGGGCATAACGTCGGGCGGGTAATCAAGTTTCTGCTGGGCAGAAAGCCGGTGCTCGGCGTCAGTACCGGTGCTTTTGCTATTGTTTATGCCCTGATGCAGGATCAGGAGATTCCCGTTGTCGTGTCCGGCATCGGCCTGGAGGCTGGTGGCCATTTTTATGGACAGGGGAAATTCAAAAGCACGACAGGCAGAAAGGATTATATGATCCTGCCGCACATGCCGGATAAACTTAAATCAAGGCTTTACACGACCGACACCGGGTTCTCCCGCCATGTTGGCGTACGAACTTGGGGGGAAGCCGTATTATGAAAGAAAAAATAATCGGGGGCTGCGGAATCATATATATAGCATTCGGCCATGATTATGGAATCATGGCGTTATATTCTTCAAAAACATTGAAAGAGCACAACCCTGAGGTTCATGTAACCGTTATAACCAATATTAAATGGCTGAAGGACTGTACAGACGAAGGAGTCGGTCCCTTTGATAACGCTATTTTTTATGAAGAAAGACAGGAGAATAACAGATACTACAAGACGGATATGTATAACCTGAGCCCTTATAATAAAACAGGATTTATTGATGCAGATACGTATGTTACAGGTGATATATCTGCATTGTTCAGATATCTTGATCATTATGATGTGGCGATAAGAATTATTGAATCCCCGCCTGTTTATGACTATGAGGTATCAGGAGAAAAGTCAGTCGATCTTTTCTGGCTTCATACGTCCGTCATTTTTTTCAACAGAAACAAGAGGGCTGGAGAGCTCTTTTCAAGGTGGAAAAAATATTTCATAGAAAACCCGGTATCACGTGACATGCCTGCAATGGGTCAGGCTATTCATTCATGTTATGTATCAGGAATTGATCTATCATTGTTTCAATTGAATACAAAATGGAGCAAAAGCAGAAGAGATGATGGTGAGTGGCCTTCAGTTATACAGAGTTATCAGAGGTTTGAAAAACAAATTTGGCTATGCCGTGAATTGAATTCATTGAATAAGGAAATGGCTAGGCTGGTTTTTAAAAAGAATGAGAATTATGACGAATTTTCAGATTTTGATAAAAGGACTTCATTGCTTTCAAGTAGACTCTTTAGAGCAATTCTTCATTTTATTCCAAACAGGAATAATAGGCTAAAAAATCTTGGTAGGAACGAAAAAGGAATTAAAAGGAAAATGAACCGGGTTGAGAAGTATAAGATTTATAATAAAAATTAATCTGTGAAAAAATATAATAAATGCTTGTTATTCATTCAATACTCTTGAGCTATCACCCCTGGATTGTTCGAGTTCCCACATATACCTGCTTTCTCCGAGCTTGATGACTGACTCAAGTTGCTCATCACAAAACAATAATGAGTTCCTCCACATGAGGTGAAGCAGGTTGAATTGGGTGAGGGGGTCGTGGTTAACAAAAACCAGCCCCTGGTCAGACTCGCCAAGTGATTTTGGCCGATAATTGGCATAGCGTTGTTTGGTTACCATCAAATCTGCGCCATATATTTTTATTTCTCCTGGGTTAAATCTTAAAAGATGCATTATTGCATGGGGTATGGCATTAAGGTGGCCATTAAAAACAAATTTCTTGTTGTCATGCATTGTTAGTTTAACAGTATTACTGGTTATAAGGTCCTTGTGTTTGGGTCTTTTTAAAATACCAAATTTTAGGTTTTTTGGTAGTTTTCCTTCTTGTTCCTTTATGATGGCTTCAAATTGTAATGAGTTATAGTATGAAACGTCTGTTCTTGACCCTTGTTCCTCTGTATTGTTTATCTGGTCATTCGTCCTGTAGTTTGTTCGTTCTACTATGTCATATGCGTCAATTTCATGTCCTTTGTTTTCCTCTATGCTGACCGGGCCTACAAATGCTATAGATGATCCTTTAATGTATTTGTAAAATTCAATTTCACTGGTGTCAAATTCCGGTTGTGTTTCTTTTCTTTTATTTATCAAGTCAATGAAGTATTCGAAATCCTTTTTAGCATATTCACCTTTACCGGTGTGCGATATGATAGAAATAATTTCATCCCTGTCATGTCGGTCGCAGTCTTCGAACAGGGCGGTTAGTTTGTAGTTCAGGTCGCTCTTGTTTTTTGATCCGGTGTTGTGAATTGCGGCCTCCTTGGCTTTGGCTCTTAAAGGCGAAGCGCTATAAAACAGGCCGAATGACAGCAGCGTGTTGTATATATCCAGCCACTCCCGGCAACTCATGGCGGCATAGTCAAGCTCGCTTGCTGCATTATGCAACCACTCTGATCTGCTGCTGTTTTGGTTGTTCTCTGTCTGGCAGGCAGTAATGAACTCTTGCCACCATACGTCAGGGATTGCTTTTGAGTTGACGTCGTTTTTTATGTAGAGCTCATGCAGAGAGTCTATTTTTTTTTGAATCATTATTATTTATTAATTCTTTTATATGCCTGTTATAGGTTTCTGCTCTTGCCTTGGCATTTCTTGTGCTTTTCTTTCTTGTCCTCCTGGTAATGTAATGTTTTATCTTGATAAGCATAATTTAATTCCATTGGGGCCAGTTGTGTTTCAGGTTATATCACGCTAAATATAACGGTAAATATGATGATTATTGGCAGCGCTGCTATCAGCGCGGTCTTTTTTATCCTGAATAACTTCTTGTTTTTTCGCCACTCCCGGAACCACTGCATGTTTTTTTCAAGTCGCCTGGCTCCCTTGTCTCCTGGTTCCCAATCCCGTTGTTTGCAGTAAAAGTGGTAAAGATGCCGGATCTCTTCCGGGTCTTCCACCGGGATTTGGGTCAGGACCGAAGCGAGGCTTTTCATGGCGGCGCGTTGCCCCAGTGGCCAGGGGCGTATTTTTATGCGGTCTTCATCAACCACATAGACCTGGTCCTCCTGTTGCAGAAAATTGCCCAGGGTGGTGTCCGCCTGGATGGTGCCTTTTTCATGCATGTGGGCAAAAAGCGCGACCAGTTGTTCAAGCCCCCGGGTTCGGGCGTCTGCGTCGGGTGCTTGCTTGATCCAGCGGAACTCACGGGCCTGTTCCAGCAATTCGTAGATGATGACCCAGGCGCCGGGCTGGCTTAGCCAGCCGGAGTAATAAATAACGGGTGCCGGAATGCCGCGCCGGCGGATCATGCGGGCATTGAAGTCGCAGCGGCGCCAGTGCAGCCAGCCACGGCTGGGGTGGGAAAAGGCCTTGATAATGGCCGGCCGGCCGTCACAGTGGCCCCGGTAGACGAGGCGGGTGTCCCGTGATTTGTTGCTGGAGATCCGCTCGCCAATCTCGACCGCGGGTTCAGTCACTGGTGATATACCCTTCACGTTCCAGGTACAGCAGCACCTGATGCGCCAGCTCCTCCGGTGTATGCCGGGTGGTGTCCACCACCACCTCGGCGTTTTCCGGTTCCTCGTAGGGGTCGTCAATGCCGGTAAAACCCTTGATTTGCCCCGCCCGGGCCTTGGCGTAAAGGCCCTTGCGGTCACGCTGTTCGCAAACCTCCAGCGGCGTGGCGACGAAAACCTCAATAAACCCGCCCAGCGGTGAGATCATCTCGCGCACCTGGCGGCGGGTAGCGGTGTAGGGTGCGATGGGTGCGCACACCGCGATGCCGCGATTCTTGGTGATCTCGCTGGCGACAAAGCCGATACGCTGGATATTGAGTTCGCGGTGTTCCTTTGAGAACCCCAGCTCGCTGGAAAGATGTGTGCGCACAATATCGCCGTCGAGCAGGGTGACCGGGCGGGTGCCGGTTTCCATCAGCTTGGCATTGAGGATATTGGCGATGGTGGATTTGCCGGAGCCCGACAGGCCGGTGAAAAATACCGTGAAGCCCTGTTTGTGGCGCGGCGGGAAGGCCTGGCGCAGGCGCTCGATGACCTCCGGATAGGAAAACCAGTCCGGCACTTCCAGCCCCGCCCGCAGCCGCCGGCGCAATTCGGTGCCGGAGATATTCAGCGGCCGGGCGCCTTCGGGCACTTCACTCAGGGGCACATGCTGGGCGCATTCCTCCACATAGACCATTTCCTCGAAGGGGGTCATGCTGATGCCCAGTTCTTCTTCATGTCGGGCCACCAGCTCGCGTGACTCCCAGGGGCCGTAGAAGGGCTTGCCATCGCTGCCGGGGCCGGGGCCGGCGTGGTCCTTGCCGACGATAAAATGGCTGCAGCCGTGATTCTTGCGAATGATGGCGTGCCACATGGCTTCGCGCGGGCCGGCCATGCGCATGGCCAGCGGCAACAGGCTGAGGGTGGTGGTCTGGGCCGGCAGGTACTGCATCACCGCCTGGTAGCAGCGCACGCGCACAAAATAGTCGATATCCCCGGGCCGGGTGATACCCACCACCGGGTGGATCAGCAGGTTGGCCCCGGTGGCCCCGGCGGCGTGGCGCATCATGCGGATATGCGACTTGTGAATAGGGTTGCGGGTCTGGAAGCCGGCGATGTTCTTCCACCCCAGCTTGTCGAACCAGGCGCGCAGTTCGGCGGGGGTATGGCGCAGGTGCTTGAAAGTATGATGTGGCGGTGGCTCCACACCTTCCAGCGTGCCGCCGATATACACCGGCCGGCTGTGGTTGAGTAGCTGGAATACGCCCGGATGGGCTTCATCCAGGGTATTAAACACGGCCTGGGCCTCGGCCTGCAGGTCCGGCTGCCAGATGTCGCTGACCGTGAGCACGGCCAGCAACATGCCTTCGGGGTGGCGCAGGGCGATGCGATCACCGGAGGAAAAGCCCTCGGCCTGTTCGGCGCTGATGTCCAGGGTGATGGGGATGGGCCAGAGCGTGTCATCGGCCAGGCGCATGCGCTCGCATACGCTGTCATAGTCGGCTTGCCCCATGAAACCACGCAGGGGCGAGAAGCCGCCGTTGAGCAGCAGTTCCAGGTCGCACATCTGGCGCGCGTTGAGGTCGATGGAAGGCAGCTCGATGGCCTCTTCGCGCAAGCGTGCGGCGGCCTTGTCCGTGACGATAAGCTCACACAGTTCACCGCCGTGCGGTGCGGCCAGGCTGCGGGATTTTGGAGCAGTCATGAAAAGCGTTCCCCGGGGTTGGCTGTTATTTGCGCCCTGCACCGCGGGTGTTGGCATACACCAGGCGGCGGTTACGTGCCGCCAGTGGCAACAACAGCGGGCTTTGCAGCATCAGGCGCGATGATGTCATCCAGCGCGCATCATAACGTATTGCGGCGATGCGTGAGCGGTCCTGGCGGGCCGCGTTGCCGCGGATGATGTGGCTGGAAGTGGCCGAGGGCGTGAGCATGGCGGGGTCAAACTCCAGCCCCAGCCACTGACACAGCGTTTCCAGCATGATGGCGGGCTGTAGCGCCAGCTCTTCATAGCCGAGGTTAAAGGTGTTGATGCCATGGCGCGCCAGAAAACGCTCGGTACGGCGGTTGCCCCGCCACCAGCGCGCGGCCAGGCGCAGGGTGCCGCCCTTGTCGCGGGGGTCGTTGCCGCGCAGGCGGGAATCAATCCAGCTGCGCACGTCCCGGGTCAGATGAATAGCGCGCAGATCATGCTGCTGCTTCAGCCAGGCCTGGTAGGGACGAACGGTCTTGGAGGAATCAAGCAAGCGTGTATCGGGGCCGAAGTGCTGGCTGAACTGTTCCAGCACCCGGCAGTATTTCTGTTCCAGCGACAGCGTCGGGTTGTCCTCAAGCCAGGCCAGCAGACCGGACCAGAAAGGGCAGTCACGCGCCACTGCGCCGCAGGAACACAGGCTTTGGCGATAGCGCTCACCACGCAACTCATCCAGCGGCGTGCGCAACACCTTGGAAACCTCGCCCAGGCCCACAATGCGCGGATGACAACCCAGGGCCATGTCCAGCAGGGTGGAGCCGCTGTGGCCGATGCCGGCGATCAGGATAATGCGGTGCGTCATGCGGTGCTTCTCCGGTTTACCCGGCTTTCGCCCTGAGCAGTGAATCGACGGCATTCACAGCGACGGGCAGGTCATTTTGGAGGCCCAGCGCGCGGATGTTTTCCAGGCAGCGCTCGCGTAATGCCGGGTTGTCATGCAAACGCATCACCCCGTTATACAAAGCCTCGCCGGTGGTTTCCACGGCCAGCCCGGTTTCCAGCCGCTCGATCAGACGGTGGCGGGCCGGCTGATCAGAGCCGCCGGTCAGCGCATAAACCCCCGGGCGCTGTAGTGCCAGCGCCTGCATGGCGATGGTGCCGGTACCCACGGCGAGGATATGGGCGCCGTGCATGAGGTTAATGAGTTTGCGGTTGCTCAGGCTGCGGCACGTGATAACCCCCGGGTAATCAGGCAGCGGCCCCTCATACTGCGGGCCGAGCAGGGCAATGGTCTGTGTGCCCGTATCCTGCGCGAAATCGCGGGCGGCTTCGGCGAAAATCTCACCCGCCGGTTGGCCCGACACTTTCCAGCCACCCCCGCCCGGTGTAAACAGAACATAGGGTTTTGCCGGATCAATGCCGAGCTCGGAGAGAACGGCGTTGCGGGTCTCCGGATCAGGTTCCGGGAACAGGGCCGACAGATAATAAATATCCGGGGCGGATGGCAGCACGGCGAGCTTGAAACGCTCCCGCCGGCTTAGGGTGTGGCTGAAGCCGGACTGGGCGATCCAGTGGTGATCCATATGGCGCATGGCACGCCAGCGAAAACCCATGCGGCGTTTCCCCGGACGGGAGCTGACAAATACGGTGCGGATGTCCAGACGTTTGGCGTGGCGCATTTGCGCCACCCGGCCGGCGCCATCGAAGATGGCGATATCGGGCCGGTTGTCTTCCAGTATCTTGTTGACGGCTTCGGTGTTCAGCGTAGGGGAGCCATCCACATAGAACGCCGGGAAGTCGGGGCTGTGCTCAATCCGGGAATGTTTGTTGAGAATGAACTCAATGCGTGCCTGGGGAAACCGTGTCCGCAGCCCATTGGCAATGGTCAGGGAACGGTAGTATTCACCGGCGCCGGTGGCCGCTGTGACCGGAATCATCAGGATATGCGGCTGCTGATCTGCTGTTGGCAT
>SLRW01000073.1 GCA_007130745.1 Gammaproteobacteria bacterium | reverse complement strand
GTCGTTGAAAGTGCTGTAATCGCCTTCTGCGGCCTGGTCCACGGCGCGTTCGGCGAGGTGGTTGCGCAGGATATAGGCCGGGTTGGTGGCCTGCATGGCCTGCTGGCGTTCGCTTTCGGGGATGGCCTGCTGCGCCAGGCGGGCGCGCCATTGGGGCAGCCAGGTATCAAGGCGGTGGCTGTTGGCAAACAGGGCGCGGAGTTGTTTATCGGCGGCGCCGTTATCGCTGCCCGGGGCATCCGGCAGGTATGACAGCGCGCGGAAGACCAGGGTGTAGTCAGCGCGTTGTTCAGCCATGCAGCCAAGCAGCTCGGTGACCAGGGCTTCATCGTCTGTTTGTTGGCCAGTCAGCCCGAACTTGCCCCGCAGCGCGGCCTGCCAGGCAGCTTCAAGGCGCGGCGTAAATCCTTCAAGTATCTGCTCGGCGCATTTAACGGCTTTTTTCTCGTCTTCATCCAGTAGCGCCAGCAGGGTTTCGGCGAGGCGCGTCAGATTCCAGTGGGCGATGGCGGGCTGGCGGTTGTAAGCGTAGCGACCGCCATGATCGATGGAGCTGTAGACCTGCGCCGGGTCGAAGGCATCCATAAAGCCGAAGGGGCCGTAATCAATAGTTTCGCCGGCGACAGAGAGATTGTCGGTATTCATCACGCCATGGATAAAGCCCACCGCCAGCCAGTCGGCGATGAGATCAGCGGTGCGCTCGATGACCACCTGTAGCAGTGCGGCGTAAGGGTTGTCGGCTTCGCCGGCCTCGGGGTAATGGCGCTTAATAACGTAATCCGCCAGGGCGCGTACGCCGTCCTGGTCGCCCTGGCGGAAGAAATACTCGAAGGTGCCCACGCGCACATGGCTGCGGGCCACACGGACAAGCAGGCCGCCCGGTTCGGCGTCCTCGCGCCAGACCGATTCGCCGGTTTCAAGCAGCGCCAGCGCCCGCTGGGTGGGCACGCCGAGCGCGGCCATGGCCTCGCTGGCCAGATATTCGCGCACCATCGGCCGCAGCGCGGCGCGGCCGTCGCCTCCGCGTGAAAAAGGTGTGCGCCCGGCGCCCTTGATCTGCAGATCGTGGCGCAGCCCGTCGCGAGCCATAAGCTCGCCAAGGAGTACCGCCCGGCCATCACCAAGCTGGGGTACAAAATGACCGAACTGGTGCCCGGCATAAGCCATCGCCAGCGGCCGCGCGGTGTCTGGCAGCCGGTTGCCGGCAAGCATGGCCACGCCGGCCTCACTTTCAAGCAGTGCCGGGTCTAGCCCCATATATTCCGCCAGCGGCTGGTTCAGTTGCACCAGTTTCGGTTCGCTCACCGGCGTAGGCGCCACCTGCGCGTAAAAATTCGCCGGCAGACCAGCATAGCTGTGTTGGAAAGGCAGACGATCCAGTTTCATTTTTCACCGCTAAAGGAAGTGATGACTACACAGACCACCCGATTGCCTACCCCGTTCACATAAGGAAAGGCTGTTCACGTAACCACGGATCCTGGCCGGGGTTACCCGGCCAGGATCACCGTACAATTGTTGCCGCCAAAGGCAAAGGAATTGCTCAGGCAATAGCGGGTCTCGCCGGCGGGCAGCATGGCGGCTGATTCCAGCAGGCCGATGGGGGCGAGTTCGGGGTCGCGTTCACCATTGAAGATCTGCGCCGGCAGGGTGCGGTCACGGTTTTGTGCCGAGAGCAGCAGCCAGCACAGACCGGCCTCGATGGCGCCGGCCGGGCCCAGGGTGTGGCCGGTGAGCGTTTTGGTGGAACTGCATGCTGTCTGGTCGCCGAATACACGGTTCACGGCCGCGCTTTCCATGATGTCGTTCAACGGGGTGCCGGTGCCGTGGAGATTGATGTAATCAATCTGCCCGGCTTCCAGGCCGGC
This sequence comes from Gammaproteobacteria bacterium, assembly GCA_007130745.1. Taxonomy (GTDB): domain Bacteria; phylum Pseudomonadota; class Gammaproteobacteria; order UBA5335; family SLRW01; genus SLRW01. The sequence goes on along the minus strand of SLRW01000073.1, from coordinate 2,578 downwards.
GTCAGTCAATGCCATGTGCATGGCCGCTTCGGCGCCCTCGCCTTGCGGCTGTGGGGCGGAGATGTGATGGGCATCGCTGGCGTCGCCCACCCCGGCCAGGCGTACCGGGCCCGGCTCGCGACTCATCAGAAACACTGCCGCGCCCTCGCCTATATTGATGCCGTCGCGGCCGGCGCAAAAAGGTCGGGTGGGCCCTTCGGCGATGGCATCCAGCGCGGCAAAACCGTTCAGGGTGAGTCGGCACAGGGAATCGCTGCCGCCCACCAGCACCGCATCACACAGCTCCATTTCCAGCAGGTGGCGGGCCTCGGCAAAGGCCCGGGCGCTGGACGAACAGGCCGTGGAGATAGTCCAGGCCGGACCGCCCAGTTCCAGCAATGCGGCCAGAGCCAGGGCGGGGCTGCCCATTTCCTGCTGCCGGTAATCAAAGCCGGCCGGCACACTGCCGTCCTGTTCAAAGGCGGCAATGGCAGCCTCGCCTTCGGCGATGCCTGAGGTGCTGGAGCCCAGCACCACGCCGATGCGATCGACGCCGTAGCGCTTGATCGCAGCGTTAATCTGATCCTGAATCTGTGCGCTGGCGGTGGCAAGCAGGCGGTTATTGCGCGAGGCCTGGGAGGCCAGGTGATCTGGCCAGGGTGCAAGGCTCGCATCCACTGAGCCGGTATGCACGCTGCGCCCGGGGATCCAGCCAGACTGGGCGCGCATGCCCGGTGCCCGGCCGACCAGCAGGTTGGCGAGAATTTGTTCCTGTCCGGCGCCCAGGGTGTTGAGCATGCCCAGGGCATTGAGATAACAGTTATCTGCACTCACGATGGTTGTTGCTCCCCTGTGCCCGCATCGGCCCAGAAGTCATAAAAGTTGAACCATTGCAGCGGTGCACGCAAGGCCAGGGTTTCCAGCTCATTGGCGTATCGCTGGATCCACCCGGCCAGATCCTTCTCGCGGCGTTTGCGGGAGAGGGTGATGCGCTCGGCAAAGTGTTTGACCTCAAGGTCATAAATGCCGTCCTCGTGCTTGATACAGCTCATGAAATACACCGGACAGTGCAGCAGCGAGGCGACGATAAAAGGGCCGGCCGGAAACAGGGCCGGCTCACCCAGAAAGCGGGCCGGCAGCAGTCGTGACGGCTGCCCCGGTGGCGTGCGGTCGGCGGCAATGGCGATAAATTCGGCCTGGCGTATTTTGTTGTCCAGCACCAGCGCGGTCTGGGGGCCGAAATCAGCGATATCAATAATGTCGCTGCCGGCGCGCGGGTTGTTGCGGCGGATGATGTCGTTGATATGCGCGGCGTTGCGGTTGTAGACCAATGCGTTGAGCTTGATGAATTCAATATCCGTCATCAGCCCGCGGGTCATCTCCATGTTACCCAGATGCGAGGTCAGGATTACCGCGCCCTGGCCGCTGTCTCGCTGGTCGAGTAACGCTTGTTGGTTGTGAAAGCGGATGTGCTCGTGGCGCAGGCGCCCTTGCCAGCAGGCCAGCCGGTCCACGATGGCATCGCCAAAGCTGTACAGATGTTGATACACCAGCCGGTTGTCGGGTGTGCGGGGCAGCTGGCCTCCTTGCTCGTGCACGTGCTGCAGGAAGTGGCGCGAGACTGTGCGCACGTCGCGGTTGGTGGCAAAGAAATAGGCAATCATCGGGTACAGCAACCACTTGATGACCCGGCTACCAAGCAGGCGGTAAATCTGGAAAACAAACCATAATGCCCACCAGCTGCCGCGTTCGGGCTGGTGCGACCAGTGCTGAACATCATGCCGGCCACTGAGCAGACGCGGCAGTCGCCAGAGCATGCCCAGAGTCAGGCGGGTGTGCATGGCACTGATGCGCAGGTTATCCCCGAGCACCGCGAAATGTGAAACCCCGCCGGGGGGATACACCACGCGGGTGTCCACAAAGCGCACCGGTGTGCCCTGCCAGTACAGGCGCACCATGATCTCGGTATCAAAATCCATGCGCTTGCCGACACCGGCGCGTTCCAGCAGCGCCAGGGTGGGCCCCAGCGGATAGACGCGGAAACCGCACATGGAGTCCTTGATGGAAAAAGACAGGGTTTGCAGCCAGACCATGGCGTGGGTGAGATAGCGCCCGTAGAGGCGCGCACGGGGGATGTCATCGCCATAGCGCGGGCGTCCGCTGATCAGCGCTTCGGGTTCGGCTTGCGCCGCCTTGATCAGGGCCGGTATATCCGCCGGGTCGTGCTGGCCGTCGGCGTCAATTTGCAGGGCATGGGTATAGCCGTGGCGCGCGGCCGCACGCAGGCCATGGATGACGGCCACCCCCTTGCCCGAATTGCGCTCCAGCCGGATCAACTCCAGCCAGTCGCGTTCGCCGGCAAGAGTTTCCAGGTCGCGGGCATTGTCGGCGTCACTGCCGTCATCAATCAGCAGACACGGCAGGCCCGTCTCCGCCAGCCTGTCGAGCGCCACGCCCAGCTGGCGGCTGTGGTTGTAACAGGGCACAACAAGGCAGGGCCTGAATGCCAATGGAATTGCCTCCCGCCGCTGGTGGTGGTTCAGCCGGCCTGGTGGCTTTCGATAAAGCGGCGCAGTGCATTGACCGAGGCGAAGTGTTC
>SLRW01000005.1 GCA_007130745.1 Gammaproteobacteria bacterium | reverse complement strand
GGCGATTAGCTCAGCGGGAGAGCACTGCCTTCACACGGCAGGGGTCGCTGGTTCAATCCCAGCATCGCCCACCAATAAAAAGGGGCTGCGCCAAAGGCGCAGCCCCTTTTCGTTTTCCGTGTTCCGTTTACCGTGTTCCGAATGGCTTCGACCGATCTCTTCGGAAAACAGAACACGGAAAACGGAACACGCAAGAATTGACGCCAGTCAGTTCTTGATATGTATCGCCCGCTTGTCCACGTTGAGGGCAGCCTCGTGAATGGCCTCCGACAGCGTGGGATGGGCGTGAATAGTGCGCGCCAGATCCTCGGCGCTGGCCTCGAATTCCATCGCTACCACGGCCTCGCCGATCAACTCGCCGGCATTGTGGCCGAAAATATGCACCCCCAGCAGGCGATCGGTATCGGCATCGGCCAGTATCTTGACGATGCCCTCGGTCTCACCCATGGCATGCGCACGACCCGCCGCGGCATAAGGGAAAGTGCCCACGCGATATTCCACACCAGCCGCCTTGAGTTCTTCCTCATTGCGCCCTACCCAGGCAATTTCAGGGTGGGTATACACAACCGACGGAATGGCCTCGTAGTTCACATGGCCCTTGCCACCGGCAATGGTCTCGGCCACTGCCATGCCCTCTTCCGAGCCCTTGTGGGCCAGCATCGGGCCGCGCACTACGTCGCCAATGGCATAGACGCCGGGCAGGTTCGTGCGGCAATCCTCGTCTATATCCACATACCCCTTTTCATCAAGCTGCAACCCGGCCTCTTCCACCGCCAGATTGTCGGTATTGGGCCGACGGCCCACCGAGACAACCAGACGATCAAACTTCAGCGTCTGCTTCTTGCCGCTGGCATCCTCGTATTCCACCGCCACCTGTTTGGCCGTGGCCTTGCCGGAAAGCACCCGGCAGCCCAGACGAATATCAAGACCCTGCTTCTGGAAGGACTTGAGCGCATGCTTGCCCAGATCACGGTCGGCAAAGGCCAGGAACTGGTCCTGGGCTTCAAGCAACACCACTTCGCTGCCCAGACGCCGCCATACGCTGCCCAATTCCAGGCCGATCACCCCGGCGCCAATGACGCCGAGCTTTTTGGGTACTTCCTCAAAATCAAGCGCACCCCAGGAATCCACAATACGCTCGCCATCCATCGGCGCCGAGTCGATATCCACCGGTCGTGAACCGCTGGCCAGGATCACATGTTCGGCTTCAATTTCTTCGGACCTGGCGTTTTTCTTCAACGGCGTGAATTCAACCCGATTGTTACTGAGGAGCTTGCCCCGCCCTTCCATGCGCGTGATTTTGTTGGTCTTGAACAGGCCTTCAATACCCCCGGTCAGGGTACGCACCACCTTGCTCTTGTGTTTGTGCATGGCGGCGAGGTCGAGCTGCACGCCGCTGGTCTTGATGCCAAAATCATCCATGCCGGCACTGGTGCGGGCATAGATTTCCGAAACTTCCAGCATCGCCTTGGACGGGATGCAGCCGGCATTCAGACAGGTGCCGCCCAGCGCGGTCTTGCCGTCACGGCCGGTCCAGTCATCAATGCAAGCTGTCTTCAGCCCCAGTTGGGCGCAGCGGATGGCCGCCACATAACCGGCCGGCCCGGCTCCTATAACTACGACATCAAATTTTTTTACTGCCATGTTACCCCCGGTAAACAATCACAAACGCGCCCATGCGTCTCCAGCCCAGTGCCGGAGCGCGCGCGTATCAAATCTGCAGCATCAGCCGCGCCGGATCCTCGAGCAGTTCCTTGATCACCACCAGAAACTGCACCGCATCCTTGCCATCGACCAGTCGATGATCGTAGGACAGGGCCAGATACATCATCGGCCGCGCCACGATCTCGCCATCCACCACCATGGGCCGCTGTTGAATCTTGTGCATCCCGAGAATGGCGCTCTGCGGCGGGTTGAGAATGGGTGAGGACATCAGCGAACCAAAAACACCCCCGTTGGTAATACTGAAGGTGCCCCCGGTGAGATCATCCATGGTCAAGCTGCCGTCACGGGCCCGGGCGGCGAAATCAACAATGCCCTGCTCCACCTCGGCAAAGCTCATCTGGTCGGCATCCCGCAGAATGGGCACTACCAACCCGCGAGGGGCGGACACGGCGATACCGATATCAAAGTAGCCGTGATAGACCACATCGGTGCCGTCGACCGAAGCATTGATGACCGGGAAGCGCTTCAGGGCTTCGACCGCAGCCTTGACGAAAAAGGACATATAGCCGAGACGGACGTCGTATTCCTTCTCGAAGGTATCCTTGTAGCGCTGGCGCAGCTCACCCACCGCGCCCAGATCGACTTCGTTCCAGGTGGTCAGGATAGCGGCGGTCTGCTGTGCCTCGACCAGCCGCTCGGCGATACGCCGGCGCAGGCGCGTCATCGGCACCCGCTGTTCCTGACGTTTGCCGCCCGGGATAATATCGGCATCCGGAGAGATGTCCTCCGACTCCGGATCAGCGCTCTGACGTCGTGGCGCGGGCGCGGCCGGGCGGCCAGGTGGCGCCTCGGCAGGCTTGCTCCCGGACTGCGGAGTTGGCCCGGCTTCCTCGCTGCTACCGCCGCCTTCCATCCAGGCCAGCACATCAGCCTTGGTAATCCTGCCATCTTTTCCCGTGCCGGAAATTCGCGAGGGGTCTATATCATGCTCCTGGACCAGGCGCCGTACTGCCGGGCTAAGCGGCCCCGGATCACCACCGGCTTCGCCGTTGTCCGTCCCGACACGCTCATCGGCATCGGCCTTTGATGCGCTGCTTTCTTTCTCGGCAAGGGCTTTATCATCAGATGACTCGACCTTGTCATTAGCAGTCGCTTTGACGGCCGCGTCCTTGTTGTCGTCCTTCTTGCCCGCGTCGGCACCTTCCTCAAGCATGGCCAGCACTTCACCCGCGGTGACGGTGTCGCCTTCGCCGCGGAGAATTTCGCCCATTACCCCGTCAGCCGGGGCTGGAACTTCCAGCACCACCTTGTCTGTTTCCAGGTCCACCAGATTCTCATCACGGCTGACCCGGTCGCCCTTTTGCTTGTGCCAGCTCGCGATGGTCGCGTCTTCTACCGACTCCGGCAGCTGAGGGACCTTGACTTCAATGCTCATGATTTCTCCGTGGATTGCTTGCCGGTTGATGCCCTGGCGCCACGCGCCTTGCCATGCCGGACGGACTTGCTACGAGTTTGTTCGTGGCTACTCAGGTCCAGCGCCTCGGCCAGCAACTGGCGTTGCTGGCGCACATGCAGCTCATGATAGCCCGCCGCGGTTGAGCCCGAGGCCGAACGCCCCACATAAGAGAGGGTCTGCTGCTTTTGCAGCGGCCGGATCAAACGATGACGTATCTGGTACCAGGCGCCCTGATTACGCGGTTCTTCCTGACACCAGACAATGTCCCGCACCTTTGGATACTGCTTCAGCACCGCCTCAAATTCCCTTTCCGGGAAAGGATAAAGCTGCTCAATACGAATCAGGGCAATGCGGTATTCTTCCGCCTCACGACGCGCCTCCAGCAGGTCAAAATAGACCTTGCCACTGCAGAAGACCACCCGCTTGATCTTGTCATCGGCAAGATCGTCAACTTCTTCCATCACAGGGCGGAACCGGCTGCCGGTCAAATCCTCAGGCTGTGAAGTCGACAGTCGGCGGCGCAACATGCTCTTGGGGGTCATCACCACCAGCGGGCGCCGGTAGGGCCGCAGCATCTGGCGACGCAGCATGTGGAACATCTGCGCCGGAGTGCTGGGCACACACACCTGCATATTGTGCTGGGCACACAGCTGCAGGTAACGCTCCAGGCGTGCAGAGGAATGCTCCGGACCCTGCCCCTCGTAGCCATGCGGGAGAAACATCACCAGCCCGCACAGCCGCTGCCACTTGGCTTCACCGGAGCTAATGAACTGGTCAATCACCACCTGGGCGCCATTGGCGAAGTCACCATACTGACCCTCCCAGATTACCAGTGCCGCCGGATCGGCCGTGGAGTAGCCATACTCAAAACCCAGCACGGCCTCTTCGGAGAGCAGCGAATCAATCACGGCGAAGTCGGCCTGGCGAGGATGAATATGCTGCAGGGGCACCCAGGGCTGGCCATCATTCTGGTTAAACACTACTGCGTGACGGTGGAAAAATGTGCCGCGACCACTGTCCTGCCCGGTCAGGCGCACCCGATAGCCATCCTCCACCAGCGAGGCATAAGCCAGGTTCTCGGCCAGCCCCCAGTCCACCGGTGTGGCCCCGGCCGCCATCTTGCGACGATCATCCAGAATGCGGCGCACGCGTGAATGCGGCTCGAACCCCTCCGGCAAACGGGTGAGGCGCTCGACCAGCGAACGCATGCGCTCGGCGGGGATGGCGGTGTCGATCTTGTGATCCCAGTCCCGACTATTGTACTGCGACCAATCGATGGTGTACTCGTTGCCGACCATGCCCAATGTCTTGCGCACGATATTGTGGCCCTGGTCCAGACCATCGCGATAATCATCAACCATCGCCCGGGCCTGTTCCTCGTCCGTAACCTGCTGCTCGATCAGTCGCTGGACGTATAGCGCGCGAGTGCCGGGGTGGTCCTTGATACGGCCATACATCTCCGGCTGGGTGACCGAGGGCTCATCGGCCTCGTTATGCCCGTGACGGCGGAAACAAACCAGATCGATCACCACATCCTTGTGGAACTCATTGCGGAAATCCAGCGCTACCCGGGTAGCAAAAAGCACCGCTTCGGGATCATCCCCGTTGACGTGGAAGATCGGCGCCTGAACCATCTTGGCCACATCGGTGCAATAAGGGGTGGAGCGTGAATCCAGCGGGTTACTGGTGGTAAAACCGATCTGGTTATTGATGATGATGTGCATTGTGCCGCCGGTAGCAAAGCCCCGCGCCTGGGACATATTCAGCACTTCCATCACCACACCCTGGCCGGAAAAGGAAGCGTCGCCATGGATGGTCACCGGTAACACCTGATCACCGGTGCGATCCCCGCGACGCTCCTGACGTGAACGCACTGAGCCCACCACCACCGGGTTGACGATTTCCAGGTGCGACGGATTGAATGCCAGCGCCAGATGCACGCGCTGTTTTTCTATCTCCAGGTCCGAGGAAAAACCCATGTGATATTTCACATCACCGCTGCCACTCAAACTCTCGAGATCGATTTTTCCCTCGAACTCCTCGAACAGTTCCCTGGGCGACTTGCCAAGCAGGTTAACCAGCACATTAATACGGCCACGGTGCGCCATCCCCAGGACCACATCCTGCACGCCGGCTCTCGCGGCGCGGGTGATCATGTCATCCATCTGGGGGATCAGGCTTTCGCAGCCTTCCAGGGAAAAGCGTTTTTGCCCCACATAACGGGTGTGCAAATACTTCTCAAGCCCTTCCGCTGCCGACAGATGCCGCAAAATATTGCGCTTTTCCTCTGCGTTGAAAAGCGTTTCGCCATAGCTGCCTTCCAGCCGCTTTTGGATCCAGCGCTTCTCCGCCGTATCGGTGATATGCATGTACTCGGCGCCGATCGTGCCGCAGTAGACGCTTTTTACGATATCGATAATTTGCCGCAGGGGCAGGCGTTCATCGGCAAACAGCGAGCCAGTATTGAACTCGGTGTCCATATCGGCTTCGCCGAGACCATGATAAGCCGGGTCAAGATCAGGGATATATGGGCGCTCCATCAACCCCAGCGGGTCAATCTGCGCCTGCTGGTGGCCCCGAACGCGGTAGCCATTGATCAGCCGCAGCACCCCGGCCTGACGCTGGGCCGCATCAGGAGACAGCCCGCCACTGGCAGTGGCATGGCCATTGCCCCGGCTGCGGGCGAGTTTTTCGAAGGACTCGCGGATTGGACTGTGCGCCACATCCCCGCGCCCGGCCTCCTGCTCCATGTCGGCAAAATATGCTCGCCAGTGTTCCGGCACCGATTCAGGCGACTGCAAATACTTTTCGTAAAAGCTCTCCATGAACTCGGCATTGCCACCGAATAGCGCGGAGGTACGATAATTTTCTCGCAGATCGTTACTCATTCATGTCCCTTCGAAAACGCACCGGACACACAACAAGCCCCGGACCGGCTCGAAAACCGGCCGGCAATTTGCTTGCGGCACGAGGAAATACGGGAAAAAGAGTAAGGCCGGCCCGATGTTATCGCCACCGGGGCGGGGCGAACATCCATCAGGATTGAAACCAAATTGCCTTGCGAGTGCATCGGACCTCTGCTGGTTTTGGCCGACAAGACCTTATGAACAAACATTCTAACGCGTATCGTGACAGGAAAAAACTTCCCGGGTGGTCTTACTGGCGTATCCTGCCATAACATCCCTCTGGTCGTGGAAATCCGGTGCCTACCGGGACTACCATGCTGGATACAAGATTCAGTCCCGAATCCAAGGAGGCAACAGTCCACATATGGACGAGCATCACGACAGCGATCCACAAGAAACCGCAGAATGGCTTGAGGCTCTGGAAGGCATACTGCATGCGGAAGGTCCGGAACGGGCCCATTTCCTGCTGGAACGACTGATTGAAAAGTCCCGCCGTTCGGGCGCCTTTATCCCCTTCAGCCCCAACACCGCCTATATCAACACCATCCCCCCGGCGCTGGAAGCAACCAGTCCCGGCGATCCCGATCTGGAATGGCGGCTGCGCTCCATTATCCGCTGGAACGCCATGGCCATGGTGCTGCGCGCCAACCAGAAAAACCCGGGATTGGGCGGACATATCGCCAGCTTCGCTTCATCGGCGACACTCTACGACGTGGGCTTCAACCATTTCTTCCGCGCCCCCGGCAAAGATCACGGCGGCGACCTGGTCTACATCCAGGGCCATTCCGCCCCCGGCATCTATGCCCGGGCCTATCTGGAAGGCCGACTGGACGAGGAGCAGCTCGACCGCTTCCGCCAGGAAGCCAATGCCCCAGGACTGTCTTCTTACCCGCATCCCTGGCTGATGCCGGATTTCTGGCAATTCCCCACGGTCTCCATGGGGCTGGGCCCGATCATGGCAATCTACCAGGCTCGTTTCATGAAGTATTTGAATGACCGGGGCCTGGCGGATGCCGATGATCGCAAGGTCTGGGCCTTCATGGGCGACGGCGAGATGGACGAGCCGGAATCACTGGGGGCGATTGATATCGCCGCCCGCGAAAACCTCGACAATCTGATTTTCGTGGTCAACTGCAACCTGCAGCGCCTCGACGGACCCGTGCGCGGCAACAGCAAGATCATCCAGGAGCTCGAAGGTGAATTCCGCGGCGCCGGGTGGAATGTGATTAAGGTCATCTGGGGATCCTACTGGGATCCGCTGATTGCCCGGGACACCAAAGGCCTGCTGCAACAGCGCATGGAAGAGGCGGTGGATGGTGAATACCAGAATTACAAGCTCAAGGGCGGCGCTTACACCCGCGATCATTTCTTCGGCAAATACCCCGAGCTGAAGGAAATGGTTGCGCGCATGACGGACGAGGATATCTGGCGGCTCAATCGCGGCGGCCATGATCCGCACAAAATGTATGCCGCCTATGCCGCCGCCACCGCACACAAGGGCCAACCCACGGTAATTCTGGCCAAAACCGTCAAAGGCTACGGCATGGGTGAGGCCGGTGAGGCCCAGAACATCAGCCATCAGCAGAAAAAGGTCGGGATTAACGCCCTGCGTCGCTTCCGCGATCGCTTCAATATCCCTCTGGACGATGAACAGCTGGAGCGGGCGCCCTATTACAAACCGCCGGAAGACAGCCCGGAAATGAAATACCTGCGCGAACGCCGCAAGGCTCTGGGTGGCTTTCTGCCCGCTCGCCGACGAGAGGCGGGAGAAATCAGGGTGCCACCCTTGTCCAGCTTCAAGTCCGTGCTCGAAGGCAGCGGGGAGCGTCAGATATCAACCACCATGGTTTTCGTCAGACTGCTCTCGGCCCTGGTCCGCGACAAGGAAATCGGGCCACGTATCGTGCCTATCGTGCCGGACGAGGCTCGTACCTTCGGCATGGAAGGCCTGTTTCGCCAACTCGGTATTTACGCCCCCGCCGGTCAGTTGTATGAGCCGCCGGATATTGAACAGCTGGCCTACTACCGAGAAGACAAAAAGGGCCAGATTCTGGAAGAAGGCATCACCGAGGCCGGCGCCTTCTCCTCCTGGCTCGCCGCCGCTACCGCCTACAGCAATCACGGCATCAGCATGATTCCGTTTTATATTTTCTATTCCATGTTCGGATACCAGCGGGTGGGCGACCTGATGTGGGCGGCCGGTGACAGCCGCGCGCGCGGCTTTCTGCTTGGCGGCACAGCCGGACGCACCACCATTAATGGCGAAGGTCTGCAGCACCAGGACGGGCACAGCCATCTGCTGATGTCGGCCATCCCCAACTGCATCAGTTACGACCCCTGCTACGGCTATGAGCTGGCGGTGATCGTGCATGAAGGCATGAAACGCATGTATGAACGCCACGAGGATGTTTACTACTACCTTACCGTAATGAACGAGGACTACCCCCACCCTGGCATGCCAAAGGGTGTGGAGGACGGCATCCTGCGGGGCATGTACCGGCTTGAACAAGGGCCGGCCACGCAGCATAAACAACGCCTGCCCCGGGTGCGCTTGCTGGGTTCGGGCACCATCCTGCGCGAGGCGCAGGCCGCGGCAAACCTTTTGCTTGAAGACTGGGGAGTCAGCGCCGATGTCTGGAGCGTAACCAGTTTTACCGAATTGCGCCGCGATGGCCTGACCACGGATCGACACAACCTGCTCAATCCCGGCAAAAAATCACAACAGAGCTATATCGAACAGTGTCTGGGCAAAGAACAATCGCCGGTGGTCGCCGCCAGCGACTACATATGCACCGTGGCCGACCAGATTCGGGCCTGGGTCCCTGCGGCCTACCGGACGCTGGGCACGGACGGCTTTGGCCGCAGTGATACCCGCCCGGAATTGCGCCGCTACTTCGAAGTGGACCGTTACCATATTGTGCTGGCAGCGCTGCACGAACTGGCTGCAAAGGGTGATATCAAATCCACCAGCGTGGGTCAGGCGATACGCAAATACGGTATCAGCACGGACCCCTCCCCCCCCTGGGCACACTAGCCACAGGTGAGCCGGTCAGCCACCATGTAATCATGAGGAGCTTGAATTTTGGCCAGGATTGAAGAGATCAGGGTGCCCGATATCGGCGACTTCGATGCCGTGGATGTCATCGAGGTGCTGGTCAGTGCCGGCGAACAGGTGACACAGGAACAATCGCTGATCACCCTGGAAAGCGACAAGGCCTCGCTGGAGATTCCCTCGCCCGCCGCAGGCACCGTCAAGGAGATCAAGGTAGCCGTCGGCGACAAGGTCAGTGAAGGCTCCCTGGTCGCCACGCTGGAAATCACAGACACCGACTCCAGCGAGGACAGCAGCCAGCGCGGGAAACAAGCGGCGACCGGTAAAAAACCCGCACTGGACGCCGCATCCCAGGCTGGGAAAACAAAGCCCGCACAGGCAAGCGAAACCCCCTCGCCGGCTGCCGATGAAGCCTTCTCCGGCAGCCAGGAACGCCCCCCCCGGGCTGACGCGGACAACCCCACTGGCCCCCGACCCGCCCCCGCCACCGGTACGGCGCCCTCCACCAGCGTGCCCGTACATGCCAGCCCGGCGGTGCGCAAGTTTGCCCGCGAGCTCGGGGTAAACCTCTCGCAAGTCGAGGGCAGCGGCCCACGCGGGCGCATCATGCGTGAGGATGTACAGGCTTTCGTCAAGGGAGCGATTCGCCAGGGCGGCACGGCAGGCGCGGCGCCGGGCACAACCCCACCACCGGCCGTGGACTTTTCCCGCTTTGGTGCTACCGAGCGTATCCCGCTCAGCCGTATCCAGCGCAAGGCGGGGCCGCATTTGCAGCGCAGCTGGGCAACGATCCCCCACGTTACCCAGTTTGACGAGGCCGACGTCACCGAGGTGGAGCGGCTGCGCAAGGCGCTGCAGGGCGATGCCGGCCGTCATGGCGTCAAGCTCACCATGCTGGCCATTCTGCTCAATGTTTGCGCCACGGCCCTGCGTGAATTCCCGCGCATCAACAGTTCACTGGATAGCGGCGGCGAACACCTGATACTCAAACAGTACGTCAATATTGGCGTGGCCGTGGACACACCGGACGGCCTGCTGGTGCCGGTGATACGCGAGGCTGATCGCAAGGGCGTTTACCAGCTCGCCCGCGAAACCGCCGAACTGGCTGAACTGGCCCGCGACGGCAAACTCAAACCCGAGCATCTGCGCGGCGGCTGCTTCTCGATTTCCAGTCTGGGCGGTATCGGCGGCACCGCCTTTACTCCGATCATCAATGCCCCGGAAGTCGCCATTCTCGGCGTTTCCCGCATGCAAACCCGGCCGGTTTACCAGGATGGTGAGTGGCGGCCCCGGCTGATGCTGCCGCTATCATTGTCTTACGACCATCGGGTCATTGACGGTGCCGAGGCCGCTCGCTTTACTACCCACCTGGCCAGACTGCTGTCTGATCCCCACCAGCTGAGCCTTCAGGAAACGATATGAGCAAGCCACAGCAAGTCAGGGTCCCCGATATCGGCGATTTCGATGCCGTGGATGTGATTGAGGTACTGGTCAGTGCCGGCGATACGGTGGCAGCCGAACAGTCCCTGATTACTCTGGAAAGCGACAAGGCTTCACTGGAAGTGCCTGCCCCCCAGGCCGGCAAGGTGGTGGAAGTACTGGTCAGCGTGGGTGACAAGGTCAGTGAAGGCACACCCATTGTTACTCTGGAGGCCGCTGCTGACACCAGCGAGGACTTGGTGTCTTCACCGGCAGACCCTGCTCCATCTGCAGCGGCTGAAGAAAGGGCACCAGAACCGCAGGCGCCTGCCCGTCCCGGCGCGGCAGCAGCCAAAGACAATGATGCGGACATTACCACCGCCCTGGTCGTCATCGGCGCCGGCCCCGGCGGCTATGCCGCCGCTTTCCGCGCCGCCGACCTGGGACTGGACGTAACCCTGGTGGAACGTTACCCGAAGCTCGGTGGCGTCTGTCTCAACGTCGGCTGTATTCCCTCCAAGGCACTCTTGCACGCCGCCCGTGTCATTCGTGAGGCACAAGACATGAGTTCTCATGGCGTACGCTTCAAGGCACCCGAGATTGACGCGGATGCCCTGCGCCAGTGGAAAGACAGCATCGTCAGTCAGCTCAACGGCGGCCTGGCCGGTCTGGCAAAAAAACGCAAGGTGCGCGTGATTCAGGGCGAAGCGGAATTCACCGGCAGTCACCAGCTCGCCATCCGCACCGTCGACGGCACCCTGCAGTTGCAATTTGAACAGGCGATTATTGCCGCCGGCTCCCATGCCACGGTGCTCCCCGACGCCCCGGAAGACCTCCGCATTATGGACTCCACGGGCGCTCTGGAACTGACGGAAATCCCGGCACGTCTGCTGGTCATTGGCGGCGGCATTATCGGCCTGGAAATGGCCACGGCCTACTCGGCCCTGGGCAGCCGCGTTAGTGTAGTAGAAATGACCGACACACTGATTCCCGGCGCCGACCGAGCCCTGATCAAACCCCTGCACAAACGCCTGGAACAGGAATGCGAGGCAATCTATACCGGCACTCGGGTAAGCGACATCAAGGCCACCAAAAAACAAATCCGGGTCAGCCTGGAAGGCAAGGATGCGCCTGAAACCGCCATCTTTGACCGCGTGCTGGTGGCCATTGGACGGCGCCCCAACAGCCGGCGCATTGCTGCCGAACAGGCCGGGGTAAAACTGGATGAACAAGGCTTCATCCGCGTCGATGAACAGATGCGGACCTCCGCCCCGCATATCTTCGCTATCGGCGACATTGCCGGCGAGCCCCAGCTGGCGCATAAGGCCACCCATGAGGGCCACCTGGCCGCCGAGGTGGCGGCCGGCCAGCGCCGTGGCTTTGACCGCCGCGTGATTCCCTCGGTGGCCTATACCGACCCCGAAGTGGCCTGGGTGGGCCTCACCGAGGAACAGGCCCGGCAACAGGGGCTGGACTATGCCGTCGGCAGTTTCCCCTGGAGCGCCAGCGGCCGAGCGCTGGGGCAAAACCGGCCCGAAGGCATGACCCGCCTGATTTTCGAGCGGGGCAGCGAACGCATCATCGGTGCCGGCATCGTCGGCCCCAACGCCGGCGAGTTGATCGCCGAATGCGCTCATGCCATAGAAATGGGCAGTGAAGCCGAGGACATCGCCCTTACCATCCATCCCCACCCCACCCTGTCGGAAAGCGTGGGCCTGGCCGCCGAAGCCTTCACCGGCACCCTCACCGACCTCTACCTCCCGCGCAAGCGCGGGAATCACAAGCCCTGAATTCCGCAGTCTGAAAACTGAAAACTTCAACCTGAAACCTCCCGGACATGGTCCGGGCAATGCTAGAATGCGCGCCAAACCATAACCCCGGCTACAGGATATTCTGTATGACAACCCACCCCAATATCCCGCCCGTTGACGTCAGCCACCAGACCGAACCGCTGATTGATGAACTCAAGCAGGCTATTACCGGCGTACTGGAAACCCGGCAGTTTGTGCTGGGTGAGGATGTAGCAGCGTTTGAAAAGGAAATTGCGGCGTACCTGGGCGTGGAGCATGCGGTGGGGCTGAATTCCGGCACCGATGCCCTGACCCTGGCCCTGCACGCCATGGACATCGGCCCCGGTGACGAAGTGATCACCTCCCCTTTCACCTTCTACGGCACGGTTGAGCCCATCAGCCTGCGCGGCGCTACCCCGGTGTTTGCCGATATCGACCCCGCCACCTTCAACCTGGATGCGGAGTCGGTACGCGAAGCCATCACCCCACGCACCCGTGCCATCCTGCCGGTGGATCTCTATGGCCAGGGGCCAGACCTTTATGCCCTGCTGCAACTGGCCCGGGAACACGACCTGTATCTGATCGAGGATGCCTGCCAGGCCATCGGCGGTGAATATGACGGCAGCAAACTGGGCACGCTGGGCGATGCCGGCGCTTTTTCCTTTTACCCCACCAAGAATCTGGGATGCGCGGGTGACGGGGGGCTGATGGTCACCCCGCATGCGGATGTCGCCGAGCGCGTCAGACATCTGCGCAACCATGCCCAGGTCAGTCGTGGCTGGCATGAGGAACTGGGCTATAACTCGCGCCTGGACGGCATCCAGGCGGCCGTGCTGCGGGTACGCCTCAAACATCTTGACGCCTGGAACACGGACCGCCAGCGGGTAGCTGCCCGCTATTCGGAATTACTCGCCGATACGCCGGGTGTTTCCACCCCGGTAGTGCAGCAAAAGTGTCGGCATGTGTTTCATCAATACACCATCCGCATCGCGGATGGTCGTCGCGACCAGGTCAAGGAACATATGGCCGCAGCAGGCGTGGGCAGCATGATCTACTACCCGCATCCCATGCACCAGTTACCAATGTACCGGGATCATGCCCGACCCCTGCCGGAAGCGGAAAAAGCCACCGATGAAGTACTGAGCCTGCCCATCTGGCCGGGACTGGAAGACGAAAGCATCCTGCGTGTGGTTGAGGCCCTGAAATCAGCAATGGAATAAAGCTGACCCGGACCCGTCGCCCCCGCGCAGGCGGGGATCCAGAGCAATCTTGCACGACCTCTGGATTCCCGCCTGCGCGGGAATGACGGAATCACCGGCGATTAATCAGCGTTTCCCTGAAACAGCGACAGAAGGAAGCGCCGGTCTATTCGTCATGATTGTGACGAATAGACCGGTCAATCAGCGCTTTCATATCTGCCACGGCGCGTTCCAGGCCACTGAAAATGGCCCGGGCCACGATGGCATGGCCAATATTGAGTTCCACCATTTCCGGAATAGCCGCCACCGGCTGCACATTGTGGTAGTGCAGGCCGTGCCCCCCGTGCACAATCAGTCCCAACGCCTTCGCCGCGCTGCCGGCACGGCGCAGCTCTTCCAGACAGGCCGCCTGCTGCTCGCGGCTGTCCGCCTCGGCATAACGACCCGTATGCAACTCCACCACCGGGGCGCCGACACGCGCCGCTGCCTCCAGCTGCTCCGCCACGGGATCCACGAACAGCGACACCCGGATACCGGCCTCGGTCAGACGCGCCACAGCCGGCTGCAGCGCCCGTTCATGGCTGCGGACATCCAGCCCGCCCTCGGTAGTCAATTCCTCGCGACGTTCGGGCACGAGACAACAGTCCGCCGGCCGCAGCTCCAGGGCGAAATCAATCATCTCGTCCGTGAGTGCCATTTCCAGATTGAGTCGGGTCTGGATGGTCCGCGCCAATAATCTGACATCGCGCTCATTGATGTGACGACGATCTTCACGCAAGTGCACGGTGATACTGTCGGCCCCGCCCTGCTCGGCGGCCAGCGCCGCCTGTACCGGCTCGGGATAGCGGGTCCCGCGCGCCTGGCGCACATTGGCCACATGATCAATATTGACGCCCAGATCCATTGTCTGCCTCGTCTTGTTCATCTGTTTTTGTCTACAACCCCGGTGACCCGCGGCGCATGGCCATCAATACCTGGCGGGTTTTGAGCGCACGCCCGTCGAGGCGCACCTCAAGCAACTGGCGCAACACGCGCCCGGCCTGACGCAACGTCTGCTCATCTGCATTGTCCAGATCGTTGCCAGCAATCGCCAGCAAGGCCTCTCCCGGTGCATCCTGCACCGCGGGGCCCGGACCCGCAAGCGCGCAAACTCCGGCTTCAGGATCGACCCGGTACCAACGCCCAGGCTGAACCCGGGTGCCGTCATCCATTTCGTGCAACAGATCCGGCGCCACCCCCAGCGCTTCCAACAGCTGCCATTCAAAACGGCGCACCGCCACAGCCACACGAACCGTACTGGAGAGTGCGTGCACCGCATCGGTGTAATGACCGAAAAGATCAGGGTGGGGATCATGCCGGGCCAGCAGACGCAAAAGTAATTCATTGAGATAGAAGCCGGCCATCAGGGCATCCCCGACAAGCCGCGGCAAGGTTTGCTGGCGCTCGGCGCCAGTCAGAGTCTGCAGCTCGCCCCTTCCGCTCCAGGACAGCAGCAGCGGCTGAAAAGGCTCAAGCACCCCTCGCAGCCTGGAATTGGCCCGCCGCACCCCGCGGGCCACCAGCCCGATGCGGCCATGATCACAACTCAGCGCCTCCAGTATCTGGCTGCTGTCGCGATAATCCCGCCGGTGCAACAACCAGACGGGTTGCAACTCGACACGGCTTGCACTGCCTGCAGGAGCCACATTCACTCCATCTCATAACCAAGCTGGCGCAGCAGATTGTCGTCATCCGCCCAGCCTGCGCGTACCTTGACGTACAGTTGCAAGTGCACCTTCTCGTCAAATTCGCGCTCAATCACCAGCCGCGCAGCACGCCCCATAGCCTTGAGACGCTGGCCACCCCGGCCAATCACAATGGCCTTGTGCGCTTCGCGATTGACCCAGACCAGGGCGGCCACCTTCAGCATGCCGCGCTCGCGGACGAAGGCCTCTACCTCGACAGTCGTCCCATAGGGGATTTCCTGCTGCAGGCCCAGCATGAGCTGCTCACGCACCATCTCTGCAACAAGGAACCGTTCACTGCGATCTGTCACCTGTTCGGGATCATACAAACAGGGGCCTTCAGGCAGGGTCTTGAATAACTCGGCTTCCAGTGCCGGGACATTATCCCCGGTGGCGGCTGACAGGGGCACCACAAAGGCAAAGTCGTGGCGGGCACTCAACTCCTGCATAAAGGGGAGCAAGCGCTCGCGTTGGGCCACACGATCCACCTGGTTGACGACCAGCGCCGCCGGACGGCCGGAATCACGCACCGCCTCCAGCACTTCTTCGTCGTCATCCCGCCACTGCAAGGCACGAACCATCAGCACCACCAGATCAGCCTCGGCCAACGACGCCCGGGCTATCCGGTTCATATGCCGGTTGAGCTGAGTGCTCACCGCGCCATGCAGGCCCGGCGTATCCAGAAACACAATCTGCCCCAGTCCGGTAGTGTAGATGCCGGCAATGCGATGTCGCGTGGTCTGGGGCTTGTGGGTGACGATACTGACTTTCTGCCCGAGTATGCGGTTGAGCAGCGTGGACTTGCCCACATTGGGACGGCCCACCAGCGCGACCACGCCACTGCGAAAAGACAGATTCTTGTCACTCATAGGAAACCAGCGAGTCAAGCGCGGCGTCGGCGGCCGCCTGCTCGGCACGCCGGCGTGATGTACCTTCACCCTGCCAGCGACCGGTATCGGTAATAATACAGTTCACGCGGAAAGTCTGACGATGATCATCACCGGTGACCGCCTCCAGATGATATTCGGGCAAGGCCTGTCCGCGACCCTGCAAATACTCCTGCAGGCGAGTCTTGGGATCTTTCAGCTCACCGGCATCCGGTAATGCGTCAATCCGGTGGCCCCACAGGTGGTGAATCACCGCGACGGCAGCCTCAAAACCACCATCGAGATAAACTGCCCCGAGCAGCGCCTCAAGCGCATCGGCAAGGATGGATTCACGGCGATAACCGCCGCTTTTGCGCTCCCCCGGACCCAGTTGCAGACACTGACCCAGCCCGATATCACGGGCCACGGCGGCCAGGGTATCACCACGCACCAGGGTCGAACGCAAACGACTGAGATCCCCTTCGCTGAGCCGGGGGTGACGCCGGAACATGGCCTCGGCCATAACCATGCCCAGCACCGCGTCGCCCAGGAATTCAAGCCGTTCGTTATTGGGCTGGCCGGCGCTGCGATGAGTCAGTGCCGCTTCCAGCAGAGACTCGTCACTGAAGCAATAGCCGATGGCCTCGCCCAATTCCGACAGCACGGTGCTCAACGGCCTATCTGCACCTCATTTTCGAAGCTGACGATCAGGTCTATATTGCCGATCCAGCCGGTACGCACTTCATAGCTCACCCGCATCAGGTAACCATCACCCTGCGGGCTGATGTGGATATTATCGGTTTCGACACTGGTCACGCTGTTGATGCGCAAGTGACGCTCAAGTTCACGTTGCAGGGACCGCGGTGATCCCGGAGCGTCGATGTTACCTTCCTGCACTCTTTGCATTGAGGACTTCACGCTCATGTACTCACCGTAGATAGGCACCAGCCGTATCCCGGTAAAGACAAGAAAGAGCACCAGAATAGCCAGCAACAAAATCTGGTAAGCGCTCATCCCCTGCTGTTTCAAAGGTGCTTTCATGTTGCCCTCCCCACCCCGCCGCCGGGGCTCGATATCTAAAGGTACTAATGTATACGCTTACCGATGCGTTCCCATGCGGGGCGCATCCGCGCCTGATCCCAGTTCATCCAGATGACAAAAGCCCGACCGACCAGCAGATCCCCGGATACCGGCCCCCAGCGACGACTGTCATCGCTGTTGTCGCGATTGTCACCCATCACAAAATATTCGCCCTCACCGACCACATAGCGCACGGAGGCGGGCCGATCCATAGCGGTTAACAGGATATCATGTCCCGTTTCGGTAAGCCCCTCATGGTAGCGCTGCAGCGGCATGATATCACCCAGCGGTCCTTCATAAGCGCCCAGCGATTCCATCGGTACCGCTTCGCCATTGATATAGAGGCGGCTGTCACGGTAGACCACCTCGTCGCCCGGCACCCCGACCACCCGTTTGATGAAATCAATAGAAGGGTTCTCCGGATAACGAAACACCATCACATCTCCGCGTTGCGGATCACCTCCCGGTACAAAGCGGGTATTGAGCACCGGCAACCGCAGACCGTAACTGAACTTGCTCACCAGAATAAAATCACCGGTATACAGCGTGGGCATCATCGAAGCCGAAGGAATACGGAAGGGTTCGACCACAAAAGAGCGCAGTAGCAGCACGATCAGAATCACCGGAAAAAAACTGCGGCAAAAGTCGATCCACCCCGGCACCGCTTCCTCGCCCTGCCCGGCGGCTTCGCGGCGCGGGCGCCACAGCCACCGGTCCAGCGCCCACACCGTGCCGGTAAAAAGCGTCAGAATCACCAGCAACAGGGCAAAATCAAACATCAGAAATTTCCTTTGTCATGCTAGCCCTGCCCGTCTTTCTTGCTCATGTCGAGCACGGCCAGAAAGGCCTCCTGCGGGATCTCCACCGACCCCACCTGCTTCATCCGGCGCTTGCCGGCTTTCTGTTTTTCCAGCAACTTGCGTTTGCGGGTGATATCGCCGCCGTAGCACTTGGCCGTCACGTTCTTGCGCAAGGCCTTGACCGTGCTGCGGGCAATAATCTGTGATCCCAGCGATGCCTGGATGGCCACATCAAACATCTGCCGCGGGATCAGTTCCTTCATCTTCTCGACCAGGTCACGGCCACGGGGATAGGCCTTTTCGCGATGCACGATAATGGATAGCGCATCCACCCGCTCGCCATTGATCAGCACATCCAGGCGCACCAAGTTGGCCGCCTCGAAACGCAGGAATTCATAATCGAAAGAAGCAAAACCCCGTGTGGCCGACTTCAGGCGATCAAAAAAATCCATCACCACCTCGCTAAGTGGCAGCTCATAGATCACCTGCACCTGACTGCCGGTATAGTTCATGCGCTGCTGGCGACCTCGGCGCTCCTCGCACAACATGATGACGTTGCCGACATGCTCCTGGGGCACCAGGATGCTCGCCAGGATAATGGGCTCTCGAATCTCCTCAATTTCACCCATCGGCGGCAGGACCGAAGGATTGTCCACCGCCACGACCTCACCGGCGGTAGTCAGCACTTCATAGACAACAGTGGGTGCGGTGGTCACCAGGTCAATATCGTATTCGCGCTCCAGGCGCTCCTGCACGATTTCCATATGCAGCATACCCAGAAAGCCGCAGCGGAAGCCGAAACCCAGCGCGGTGGAGTTTTCCGGTTCGTAGCTCAGCGAGGAGTCATTCAGCCGCAGCCGGTCGAGCGCATCGCGAAGATCGGAATAGTCATCGGCACTGACGGGAAACAACCCTGCAAACACCCGCGGCTGGACCTGCTTGAAGCCGGGCAGTCGCTCGCTGCAGGGACGGTCGGCATGGGTGATGGTATCGCCCACGGGCGCGCCGTCGATGTCCTTGATCCCGGCCATCACATAACCCACTTCACCGGGGTGCAGGCGGTTAGTCTCCTCGGCCTTCGGCCGGAACACACCCACCTTGTCCACCTGCCAGACCCGACCGGGCGCCATCACCTTGATGCGGTCACCCTTGCCAAGGCTGCCGTGAACTACCCGCACCAGCGACACCACACCCACATAATTATCAAACCAGGAATCGATAATCAGAGCCTGCAAGGGCGCGTCGGCATCGCCCTGCGGCGGCGGCACCCGCGCCACCAGCGCTTCAAGCAGATCAGCCACGCCTTCGCCGGTCTTGGCGCTGACCTGCAGGGCATCCGTCGCCTCGATCCCGATGATATCTTCAATTTCGGCAATCACACGTTCAGGCTCAGCTGACGGCAAATCAATCTTGTTGAGCACCGGCAGCACTTCAAGCCCCTCGGCAATTGCCGTGTAGCAGTTGGCTACGCTCTGCGCCTCCACCCCCTGGGCGGCATCTACCACCAGCAAGGCGCCCTCGCAGGCCGCCAGCGAACGCGAAACCTCGTAGGAGAAGTCCACATGCCCCGGGGTATCAATAAAATTAAGCAGGTAGGTCCGGCCATCCCGGGCCGGGTATTCGAGGCTGACCGCCTGGGCCTTGATAGTAATGCCACGCTCGCGCTCAAGATCCATGGAGTCCAGCACCTGCTCCTGCATCTCGCGCTCACTCAGGCCACCACACACCTGAATGAAGCGGTCGGCAAGAGTGGATTTGCCATGATCAATATGAGCAATAATCGAAAAATTGCGGATGTGATCCATCAGATTCCAGTAATTTTGGACAGGCGCCGAATTCACCGCACCCCTTCCAGGGCCGACCGGAGCAAATCAAAAAGCGTGATTATGGGTGCACAGCGGGGTCAGATGCCAGCCCGTCGAGCCAGCGCTGCACAATAGCCGGGTCCAGCCGCCCCTCCGCCAGCACCTCGCCGTCTGCACACACCAACACCGGCACCCGCAGGCCATAGCGATCGCGCAAAGCCGGCGTACTATCTACATCGACCTCCTCCAGCCTTACATCATGCCCCCTGAGCAGAGGCTGCAAGTCTTCGAACATCTCCTCACACAGGTGACAGCGTTCACGGCCAAACAGTGTAAGCATGCGCGGGGCGCTCATTCAGGCACTTCCAGCGTGAGTTCGAGCAACTCCCCGTCGCGCATCAGCTCCAGCAACAAAAGGTCACCGGCCGGGGTTTCACCCAACTGAGTCACTACCTGGGCCGCCAGCCGCGCCGGCACACCATTAACGGCAAGAATCACGTCATCCCGGTGCAGGCCGGCCGCCTTGACGGCGCCGTCCTGAATGTCCCTTACCTGCACACCACGCACTCCGTCACCCAACGCCTGGCGCTGCACTGCTGCCAGGTCGCCCAGGCGCATCCCCCAGATGCCGAGATCATCGCTGGCATCCAGCCAGCGATTCACTGTAGTCGGTTCGGGCAATTGCTCCAGCGTCACCGCAAGTGTGCGCCTGTTGCCCTCCCTGACCACGGTCACCGGCAACGCGGGGCCAATCTCCGAGATGCCGACCAGTGGCGGCAACCGCCCGGAATCAAAAACCTCGCGCTCATTGAAGCGCACAATCACATCGCCGGATCGAATACCGGCGCGGGCGGCCGGGCTGTTATCAATGACACGGGTCACCAGCGCGCCTTCGGGTCGCTCCAGAGACAGCGCCCGGGCCCAGTCGCGATCCACATCATCCATAACCACACCCAGCCAGCCTCGCCTGACCTCGCCGTTCTCGCGCAACTGGCGCGCCACATTCATGGCCAGATCAATCGGGATGGCAAAAGAAACCCCCATGAAGCCACCGGTACGGCTGAATATCTGGGAGTTCAGCCCCACCACTTCGCCGTCAAGATTGAACAGCGGCCCCCCCGAACTGCCGGGATTAATCGCCACATCGGTCTGGATAAAGGGAACATATTGCTCGCTACGCAGGCTGCGCGACTTGGCGCTGACAATACCGGCGGTCACCGAATAATCGAAACCAAATGGGGAGCCAATGGCGAGCACCCATTCTCCCACCTGCACTTCCCGGGGGTCTCCAATACGCGCCACCGGCAGATCACTGGCGGCAATAGACAGCAGCGCCAGGTCACTGCGCTCGTCATGGCCAATGACTTCCGCGGCCAGCTGCCGGCGATCATTGAGCTTGACTACAATTTCAGCCGCATCCCGGACCACGTGGTAGTTGGTCAGAATCAAGCCTTCGTCGCCAATAATCAGCCCCGAACCAAGCGATTGAGCTTCCTCGTCGGGCATGGGAATGAAGTCATCGCCGTGACCGAAGAGCAGATCCCAGGTCTGTTCACTCATACCTTCGCCGTCATCCTCGGCATAAAGACCTGGATGATGGCTGGTACTGATATTAACCACCACCGGAGCAAGCTCTTTGACCAGGACGGTAAAGTCCGGCAGGCCGGAACGCGCGAAGCCACTGGCCGGCAAGGCCAGGGACAACAGAAGAATCAGTATAACCCGGCCGCTGTGGCTAATCATGGTGAGGCCTCCGGCCAGGGATGCAACACCCGCTCGCTTTCACTGACCCGTCTGAGAATCACCGGCATCAGCGCCTCACCTTGCCCGGGTCTTGCCGCCCAGCGCCGGGCCTGGAACAGGCCCGCAGCGAAACCGGTCATCGCGGCAAGCACCGTCAGCAGCTCATTGCCGACCAAAAACTCCGCGGCCAGAGACAACACCAGCATGCTGACCAGGGGCGCGCCATACACCGCCAGCGAAGCGCGTAACAATGCGCGTTCTGCCAGGCCCACAATGACGCGCTCGCCGGGGTTCACGCCCAGTGGATCACGTGCCTGTACCAATGTGGTGGATCCGAACCATTGCGCCAGTGCTGCGCGACCACAGCCATGTTGCTCACTGCAACGCCCACAGGTGGCCCGCCGACGGGTCAGCACCCGGGCATAACCCCCGGCAGAGCCCTGTACACATCCGTGTTCTTCAATCATTGACTAACGCCTTGAGACAGCTTCCAGATTATTCACCATTAACTCCAGGGTGCGCTCGGGCACTTCGCCCACCGCGGTCACATGATAATCACCATGCACCGCGCCCATCACGTTGATTGAGCGCTGCCTGGAACGCCCGGTGAAACTGCCCCCTTCGGCAGACACCTCACCCACGAACAGGGAAACACTGGCCAGACCATCGGAATACATCAGATGCTCAATCACCCTGGGCGAACCCTCGGCCATGGGCTGTGAACGACCGGTGAGTTCAAAACCCGGCGGCAGTTTGCTCACCCGCCAGTCCGCTTCAGCAGTCCCGTCGTCTACCATTTGCCAGTTCCGCTGCCTGGCCTTGAGGTTTTCCGTGTCGACCCCGGCCTCCAGCCGGCTGGCGTCAATGTTGTCCGGAAACTCGATACGCACAAACTCTGCGGACTTGAATTCAACAGTCTCCTCCCCCGCTTCAAGATATTTGCGTGAGGACAACAGCACGCCGTATTGACGGTCTATACACAATTCCTTGGCATAACGATAATCATCGCGCGGCAAAATTCCCACCCGGTCGCACTTGCGCCCGGCAACCCGGCCTTCACCCAGAAGCTCCAGCCGATAATTGCTTTCAAGTCGATCGTAGTATCCCTGCTCCTGCGGAAACGGCCCCGGCAAAGGGCTCATGGCACGCGACAATCCAGTCAGCTGGAGGCCACGCTCGGGTAACAGGCAGATGATCTGTTCATCACGCCGATGAAATTCGCGGTAGGGGCCGGACAGGGAGACGATCTTTTCGTGAACAACACCATCTTCAATGCGCTGCATCACATGATAGGACTCCATTGAATCGCCATCGCGCAGGACAAAAACACCCTCATAATCAAACCCGGTGACGGACTCCATTGAGGCCAGCACCTCACGTGGTGAATTCGTCTCAGCGGCCCCGTCGGCCAGTGTCAATGCCGGCAATACAAGCAGCAGCCATGTGATGGAGACTATTATTCTCACTGCTGCTCACCGCTGTCATAAATGCCGCTGGTCAACCGGGCGTAAGGCACCATGCCCTGCCCTCCGGATATAGCCATTAATTCCTGATGCCCGGCAATATAGACATCGAGTTGCGCCGAAAAACCACCAGGCCCGGATTGGGCGACGGCACCCTGAGTCATGCCGGGCGTGCCGACCGGGTCAGCGTCCAGCCACTGCACCGTCCCCACCAACACCACCAGGGCAATTGACGCAGCCAACCCGGCGGCAAGCATCTGCCGGCGTCGCCCCGCGGCCTGCGACTGATGTTCGGGTTCTTTCTCCAGCCTGGCCATTACTCCGGCACTGAATTCAGGTGCCCAGCGGCTGTCGGCAAGCGAGCCGCGCAGCACCTCCCCGATCAGATGGTAACGCACCCAGCGGCCCCGCAATTCACGATCCGCCAGTAAACGGCTGACCAGAAACCGCGATTGACTTGCGCGCAGCTCATCATCCACCGATTCCGACAACGCTTGCTTCAGTTCATCCGTCATACACCCAACACCCCCCGGGCAACATGGCCCGCAGTTCAATCAATCAATTCAGCCAGTTCACGATCAATGGCCTCTCGCGCACGAAACAATCGGGATCTCACTGTACCCACCGGGCACTCCATGGTTTGTGCAATCTGTTCATAACTGAGTCCGTCCAGCTCGCGCAGCATGATGGCCGTACGCAAATCCTCGGGCAGAGCCTCAATGGCCTGTAAAACCCGGTCGCGGATTTCATCGGTCAGGGCCAGCCCTTCCGGGGTTTCACTCTCAACAGCCACCAGTCGGGAGTCGCCATTATCCTGTTCGCCATCACCTCCCATATCGCTTTCGTTGATGAAGGGCTGCCTGCGCCGGGCCATGACATGGTTCTTGGCGGTATTAATAGCGATCCGGTACAACCAGGTATAAAAAGCGCTGTCGCCACGAAAGCGTGGCAGAGCCCGGTAGGCTTTTATGAATGCCTCCTGGGCCACATCCATGGCATCGCCCTGGTCATAAACGTAACGCGTCACCAGTTTGACCACCTTGTGCTGATATTTGCGCACCAGCAGGTCGAAAGCGGCCTTGTCGCCGCGCTGCACACGCTCTACCAGTTCCTGATCAACCGCTCGCTCGCCCATGCGGGCATTCTCCGTGTGCCCGCGACCCTCTGTCCTGTTGCTGACTAGACAGACCAATCGCGGTTAAGTTCGCCAAGCCGATGCATCAACGTATAATCAATGCCTGTGGCCCCGCGCGGACAGCACCGGTCGGTGCACCCCGGAAACCCCGCTGCGTCGGCGAAATGGTAGCAGCCCATGGCGGACCAATCCATGCAAACAGCTCAGGACGTAACCGGCAAGGTACTGATCATAGGCAGCGGCGCCGCCGGACTGACCCTCGCGCTGCGTGTCGCCGACAGCCATGAGGTCGCCATCGTATCCAAGGACGCTCTCAGCGAAGGCTCTACCCGCTATGCCCAGGGCGGCATCTCCGCCGTGCTCGACAGCACCGACTCGCTTGAAGCCCATGCCGCCGACACCATGGCCGCGGGTGCCGGACTGTGCGACCCGGATATCGTCCGCTTTGCTATACAACAGGGACCCGCCGCCATCGCCTGGCTTATAGACCAGGGCGTGGAATTCACCCGCAACGGTGACAGCCCCGGCAGCGACAGCGGCTATCACCTTACACGCGAGGGCGGCCACAGCCACCGGCGGGTCATCCATGCCGAAGACCGCACCGGGCAGGCGATCGAAAACACCCTCGAGGCACGAGTACGGCAACATCCCAACATCACCGTGCTGGAATATCATGTCGCCATAGACCTGATCAGTGTGCGAACCAGCGGGCAGCCTGACAAACGCTGTGCCGGCGCTTATCTGCTCAACACCCGCGACGGCCAGGTACGGGCGATGCCGGCCGCTTATGTCGTCCTGGCCACTGGCGGCGCCAGCAAGGTCTACCTGTACACCAGCAACCCGCGCAGCGCCACCGGTGACGGCATTGCCATGGCCTGGCGTGCCGGTTGCCGCATAGCCAATATGGAGTTCATGCAATTCCACCCTACTTGCCTTTACCTGCCCGGCCAGGCTCCCAGTGCGGATGCGCGTTCATTCCTGATCAGCGAAGCCGTACGTGGTGAGGGCGGATACCTGCTGCTGCCCGACGGCACGCGCTTTATGCCCGCCTTCGACGAACGCGCTGAACTGGCCCCGCGCGACGTGGTCGCACGAGCCATTGATCATGAAATGAAACGCCTGGGACTGGAGCATGTGTGGCTGGATATTTCTCACAAGGGAGGTGACTTCATCCGCAAACACTTCCCCACCATCTACCAACGCTGCCTGGAACTCGGCCATGACATGAGCAGCGGCCCTATCCCGGTAGTCCCTGCCGCGCATTACACCTGCGGCGGCGTCATGACCGATCACTGCGGACGCACCGACTTGCCCGGACTTTACGCCGTGGGCGAAACCGCCTTCACCGGGCTGCATGGCGCTAATCGCATGGCCAGCAACAGTCTGCTGGAATGCCTGGTTTTTTCCACCACTGCCGGCGCCGATATCGTTGGGCAGCCATTGCCTGCGCCGGCTCACGTCAAACTCCCGGCCTGGGATGAAAGCCGGGTCACGGACTCAGACGAGGAAATCGTGGTCAGCCACAACTGGCTGGAGTTGCGCCGCCTGATGTGGGATTACGTCGGCATCGTACGCTCCACCAAGCGCCTGCGCCGCGCCCGTGATCGCGTGCAGTTACTGCAGCGGGAAATTGACGAATACTACAGCCATTTTGTGGTTACGCCCGATTTGCTGGAGCTACGCAACCTGACCACAGTGGCGCAATTAATCATTGATGCCGCCATGCGCCGGCGGGAAAGCCGCGGCCTGCACTTCAGTCTGGACTATCCCGAGCGCAACCCTGATGACCGTGCCCGCACTACCATTCTGGTACCTGACGGTTTCGTTGGCGGGGAACTGCCAGTATGCTGGCATCTTCGGCCCGGTTCAGGCAGTATTGAGGACAATCAAAAACCTGGTCAGAAATGACCCATTGACAAACTTTTGCACCATCATCAAATAATGGTAACCTCACACGGGGTTCAGCGGGGTCCGCAGGGGGCCTTGGGCACATGAATAAGAAACGTTGATCGAGGGAGAACCTTCTATGAAAGCACGCCACTTCGTCTGCATGGCGGCAATGATAATGCCGGCAACGCCTGTACTGGCCAATGACTTCAGCTATTCCTATGTGGGCGTTGGCTACCACGCCACCGGCCAGGACAATATCGAAGATTCCAACACCACACGCCGCGACGCCTCCGGGCTGGATTTCAATTTTTCCTGGCAGGTTCACGATAATCTCTTCGTGGTCTACGACTACCGCGACCATGACTTCAATCGTGACATCCTGGATTTCCAGCGTGTCAGCCTGGGCCTGGGTTACCGTGAGAGAGTCGGTAGAGGCACCGATGTGGTGGCAGTTCTGCGTACCGTAGCCAACGTCTACGACGACACCAGCGGCGACACCCAGTTCGACTTCACCGGCGGCGCCAGTGTCGGTCTGCGCCATGCTATTAACCAGGCCTTTCAGTTTGGCGTTCATATCGACTACGTCTTCGAAGGCGCCTTTGAGGATGACGTCCTTGATGCTAACGACAATCCGGATGGTGAAGTCTTCGTCGACTACAGCAACCTGCGCGCCAACACCTCGCTGCGCTACGAGGGTATTTACACCCTGGTGGACAACTTCGGCGGTCTCACCGGTAACGACAGCATTGCCCTGACGGTCGGCGGCAACATCAACGATGACTTCCGCACCATTGCCGCGGGTCTTCGTTACAGCTTCTGATCCGCATTCAAGACCGTCCATAAAAAAACCCCGCGCATCTGGCGCGGGGTTTTTTTATGTCTCCATATGTGGCGCCCGGCTAGGCTGAAGGGGGTGCGCCTCTGGCATCCATCAACAGCTTGAAGCGCCAGGCGGCAAAAACGCCAAAGCACAACCCCAGTCCGTGCAATCCCAGTCGCCAGTCAAACAGATCAGGCACAAATATCCGCGCCCCTTCCACCAGCACCATACTAATGAGCAGACTTAACCATGGAATGCGCGTTGGTGCTGCGGCAACATAAATAATCAGTGGATACACCACCACGATCGCAATGGCCAGCAAACCATAACTGGCCCAGGTCCAGGCGGTGGGTTCGGGTAGCTCCGCCGGGGCGCCGCTCTCTACAAGCATCACCAGACTGAGCCCGGCCAGAACCAGCCAGCCCAGACTCCCGTAAAAGCCGATACGCTCAAGCCGTGCTTCCATTGATTACCCCTCACTCTCTGCCGGCACTGCCGCGTGGCAGTCTGAACTGTCGCCACCAGCGTGTCTCGCCGGCAAACTCATCTTCCTGAGTGTCCGGTTCGCCCCGGCACCACAACAACACCCGCAGCCGCCGGTGTGCTTCGGCAGCCAGGGCATCACGAGGCAGCACCAGCGGCCCCCGCCATCCATTCGCATTTACAAGCATCAGCATCAAAAGCCGACTATGCACCACACTGGCGGCGGCAACAGTCACTTCCTGCCGGATACCATCGGCCTGATGTACAAACCACCGCCCTGGCGCCCCTGCCACCAGTCGCACGATGCGCCGGTGGCCATAGTGGCATTGCCAGTCCCGTCCGCCGCGCCAGAGCAACAACCCAAGCAGCGGCAGAGCCAGCCACAATGGCAACATCAACACCACCAGCGCGAGTGTAGCTGCATACAACAGGGTCAGTGAGATCAGCAACTGCCGGGAAGGCCGGGGCTCAAAAACGCGCGCACTCTCGAATTTGCCGTACCACATCCGCACATTCCGTGTCCGGAGGCGCCATGCGCCCAAATAACAGTGCCGCCAGCTCCGGATCCTGCCATTCCAGCAATTCGGCGAAACGCTGACGTGCTAAGGGTTCAAGCGTTGCATAGCGGGCATCGAAAAAACCCAGCAGCAGCTGGTCGAGCTCTTTCATCCCTCGCCGGCACATCCAGCGCAGGCGCGCCTGCTCCCGTTCAGCATCCATAAACGTCAGACTCAGCGCCGCTCCACCATCAGCTTCTTGATTTCGCCGATGGCACGCGCCGGATTGAGCCCCTTGGGACAGGTCCGGGTGCAATTCATAATCGTATGACAACGGTACAGCTTGAAGGGATCTTCCAGTGCATCCAGACGCTCACCAGTGGCCTCATCTCGGCTGTCGGCAATCCAGCGATAGGCCTGTAGCAGCGCTGCCGGTCCCAGATAACGGTCACCGTTCCACCAGTAACTTGGGCAGGCGGTAGAGCAACAGGCGCACAAAATGCACTCGTAAAGGCCATCCAGACGCGCCCGCTCCTCAGGAGACTGCAGTCGCTCGCGATCCGGCGGCGTGGCCGTTTCGGTCTTCATCCACGGTTCCACCGCCGCATACTGGGCGTAAAAACGCTCCATGTCCGGCACCAGATCCTTGACCACGGACATGTGGGGCAACGGATAAATCCCGATATCCCCGCTGAAATCACTGATCGCCTGGGTGCAAGCCAGCGTGTTGCCACCCTGTATATTCATGGCACAGGAGCCACAAATACCTTCGCGGCAGGAACGGCGGAAAGTCAGCGTGGGATCAATCTCGTTCTTGATCTTGATCAACGCATCCAGCACCATCGGCCCGCAATCGTCCAGATCCAGGTGATAGGTGTCCATCACCGGGTTAGCCCCACTATCCGGATCATAGCGATAAATCCGGAAGCGCTTTACGTTACGCGCTCCTTCCGGCGCCGGGAACTCGCGTCCCGTGCCTATCCTGGAATTCTTCGGGAGTCGGAACTGCGCCATACCGGGATCTCCTCGTTACCGGAGGTGGCGCTGCTGCCACCCCCACTGCTGAAGTCGCCGAGCGACTTCCGCGTCAATTCAGTAAACACGCTCCTTGGGCGGAATCACCTCGACCTCATCGGTGAGCGTATACATATGTACCGGTCTATAGTCGAACCGGACCTTGCCCGCGTCATCTACCCACGACAGCGTGTGCTTGAGCCAGTTGTCGTCATCGCGATCAGGGTAATCCTCGCGGGCATGCCCACCCCGGCTCTCGGTGCGATTGGCTGCCGCATGCATGGTAGCCACGGCATTACCCAGCAGATTCTCCAGTTCCAGTGTTTCCACCAGGTCGCTGTTCCAGATCAATGAACGATCCGTCACCCCGACATCAGCAAAGCTGGCATAGACCTCATCAATACGCTGCTGCCCTTCAGCCAGGGTGTCGCCGGTGCGAAACACTGCGGCATCACTCTGCATCACCTTCTGCATACGCTCGCGAATGGCTGCGGTCGGCTCGCTACCACTGGCGTTACGCAACCGATCCAGGCGCGCGACGCCACGCTCGGCATCATCGCCGGTGAGCGGCGGATGCGACTGCCCGGGCTTGATTAACTCGGCGCAACGAATAGCTGCAGCACGACCAAATACCACAATATCCAGCAGCGAGTTAGAGCCCAGGCGATTGGCGCCGTGCACCGACACGCAGGCCGCCTCACCAATCGCCATCAGCCCCGGAACCACATGGTCCGGATCATCCCCTTTCAGGGTCACCACTTCGCCATGATAATTGGTGGGAATGCCGCCCATATTGTAGTGCACCGTAGGCAGCACCGGGATGGGATCACGAGTGACGTCAACCCCGGAGAAGATACGCGCCGTTTCAGCAATCCCCGGCAAACGGGAATTGATCACATCGGCACCCAGATGCTCCAGATGCAGATGGATATGATCCTTGTCCGGTCCCACACCACGGCCCTCGCGAATCTCTATGGTCATAGCGCGGCTGACCACGTCGCGTGAGGCCAGGTCACGGGCATTGGGCGCATAGCGCTCCATAAAGCGCTCACCCTCACTGTTGGTGAGATAGCCACCCTCACCACGCACACCCTCGGTAATCAGACAGCCGGCGCCATACACACCGGTTGGATGAAACTGGACGAATTCCATGTCCTGCAGGGGCAAACCGGCGCGCAGCACCATGCCGTTGCCGTCACCGGTACAGGTGTGCGCCGAAGTCGCCGAGAAATAGGTCCGGCCGTAGCCCCCCGTAGCCAGCACCACCATGTGAGCACGGAAACGATGGATGCTGCCGTCGGCAAGATTCCAGGCCGTCACACCCCGGCACACCCCGTCGTCATCCATGATCAGGTCAAGCGCAAAATACTCTACAAAAAATTCAGCCCGGTTGCGCAAAGCCTGCTGGTAAAGCGTGTGCAAAATAGCGTGGCCGGTGCGGTCAGCCGCGGCACAGGTGCGCTGGGCGGTACCCTTGCCATAATGGGTAGTCATCCCGCCAAAGGGCCGCTGGTAGATACGCCCTTGCTCGGTGCGCGAGAAAGGCACACCGTAGTGTTCGAGTTCCACCACCGCCGGCACCGCTTCGCGGCACATATACTCGATGGCATCCTGATCACCCAGCCAATCCGAGCCCTTGACGGTATCGTACATATGCCAGCGCCAGTCATCTTCTCCCATATTGGCGAGCGAGGCACTCATGCCGCCCTGGGCGGCCACGGTATGGCTGCGGGTGGGAAAGATCTTGGTCACGCAGGCCGTGGACAGCCCTTTTTCGGCCATGCCCAGCGTGGCCCGCAGGCCGGCGCCACCGGCACCCACCACCACCACATCGTATTCGTGCTCGATAATCCGGTAACTCTCAGACACCCGCTAACCTCCCAGGGCTACTTGCAGTACGGCCAGCACACCGGCCATGACAAGCACTACGGCCACCGCCTTGACCAGCAGTATGGAAGCGATCCTGAGCAACGGCGTGGGCACATAATCCTCGATTACCACCTGCAGACCGAGCTGGGCGTGATGCAAGGTGGCAATAATGAACAAAATCAGCAGCACGCTGACCCAGGGCTGCGCCACCCAGGCATGCATCGCCGCATAATCCGCGCCCGCCAGCATCACCAGGGAAATCACAAACCACAAACTCAGCGGCACCAGCGCCGCCGCAGTAACCCGCTGGGCCCACCAGTGACCGACACCCTCGCCGGCCGCACCCAGGCCCCTTACCCGGGCCAGAGGTTTACGCATATCCATCATGATCCCCCGAGTACCAGACAGGCGCCACCCCAGGCGGCCAGGGTCAGTATCAGCGTGGCCGCAAGTACGGCATAGCCACTGGCATAGGCCGCAGACAAGTCATAGCCCTTGCCCGCATCCCAGAACAGATGCCGAATACCGTTGCAGAGATGATAGAACAGCGCCGCGGACCAGCCGAAGAGCAGAACCTGGCCAGGCACGGAGCCGATCACCCCGCTCACCCGGACATAGGCTTCCGGGCCCGATGCCAGCGCCAGCAGCCACACCACCAGCACCACGGCACCCAGAGCCAGTAAAACCCCGCTGGCACGATGCAGGATGGACATCGCCATCAACAGGTGCCAACGATAAACCTGGAGTGCCGGCGACAATGGCCGATCATTTACTGCCATCAGGTATTCTCCTGCTGATTATCCGCGCGCTACCGGAGGTCATACCCCCCGTGCACGTGCGCACTGAATTAATGCCGGGTGATGACAAACCCGGTTTCAGAAATCGCTGCAGCGTCCCCGACGCTCCCAGTCACCGTAACGCGTAGGTTCCGGTCCCTCGGGGCCGCCAAACTCGGGTGGCAGCTGACTATTGCCGGCATCACCTGCAGACCGGGTCGCCGGGTCGCCCTGCCGGACGCGCTTGTCAGCCGGGTTGTCGCCGTGCTTGCGCATGCCTGCCCCTGCCTCAAGGAAGAGGCCACGTTTATACTGAATCTGCGGCCATCACGCAAGCGCCAGCCAGCAAAAACGGCGTTTGAACCGGCCTTGAATACGGCTTTATTTACTCGTTTACCTGTGGGTAAGATTGCACTCCGCAGAACTTTTCACGCAGCCGCTTCCGGAGACCGGACATGCAACCCGAATGGAAAGGTTTTCTCGCCAACGCCGGCGCCGAATTCGACCAGGACAGCGGCGAAGTGCTTCATTTTGGTGTGCCCGTACAGGAAGCCAGCATGGCGCATACAGGCAATATCTTTGCCGACCTCTCCCATCTCGGGCTGATTGGCGTTAGCGGCGAACAGGCACGGGATTTTCTTCATTCCCAACTGACCTGCGATGTCACAGGGTTGTCCGAAAATCGGAGCCGCCTGGGTGGCCTGTGCGACCCCAAAGGGCGATTGTTGGCCATCGTGCGGGTGTTTTGGCTTGATGCCGACACACTGGCTCTGTCCTTGCCCCGCGTGCTGGTGGAGCCCACTATCGCACACCTGCAAAAATACGTATTGCGTGCCAAGGTGACCATCAGCGATCTGTCCAACCGCTATATCCGGCTGGGTGTTTCCGGCCCCGAAGCACTCCGCCTGCTGGGCGAGGCACTGGGTGACAGCGTAGTCGAGCCGGTTGATGCCACAGGCCGCTGCGGTGGGCACCCCGTACTGCGTATATCCGGCCCGCAACCCCGCCTGGAAGTGCTGCTCGAAAATGATGCCGCAAAGCAGGTATGGGAGAAGCTCAACGTGCATGGTGCGCCGGTTGGCAGCGATGCATGGCAACTGCTGGATCATGCCTCCGGGCTGCCGATGATCCACCCGGCCACCGTCGGCCTGTTCGTGGGCCAGAGCGTCAATCTGGAGCTGCTCGACGGCATCAGCTTTCGCAAGGGCTGCTACCCGGGTCAGGAAGTGATCGCCCGTCTGCAACACCGTGGCCGGCCCAACCGGCGCATGATTCTCGCCCGCTGCCTGAACCAGCAACGCCCCGAACCCGGTGACCCGATATTCAGCAGCGACGGCGCCCAGGCCATTGGCCATATTGCTGATGCCCGCCCGGATGGCGACAACGCCTGGTCACTGCTGCTGGTGGTACGCCTGGATGCACTTGATAACCCGCCACTGCATCTTCATTCAGCCGAGGGGCCGGAAATCACCCCCGGCGAACTCCCCTACGCAGTGCCCGGGATCAAGTCCGACTAGATCAATCGCTTTCTGCCTCCGGGCGCATCAACGGAAACAACAACACGTCACGAATGGACGCCGTGTCAGTCAGCAACATCACCAGGCGGTCAAGACCAATCCCCTGCCCGGCGGTGGGTGGCATGCCGTATTCCAGCGCGCGCACATAGTCGGCATCAAAGAACATTGCCTCTTCGTCGCCGGCTTCCTTGCTGCGGGCCTGCTCACGAAAGCGCTCGGCCTGATCCTCGGCATCGTTGAGTTCGGAGAAACCGTTGGCAATCTCGCGGCCGCCGACGAAGAACTCGAAGCGCTCGACAAGAAAGGGGTCATCATCACGCCGTCGCGCCAGCGGTGAAACCTCGGTGGGATAGTCAGTGATGAACACCGGCTGTTCAAGGGTGCTCTCGACCAGCTTCTCGAACAGCTCCAGCTGCAGCTTTCCCGCCCCCCATTCGGACTGCACCTCGATACCGTGGTGCTGACACCGCTCGCACAGGTGCGCTTCATCACGCAAGCGCTCCGGGTCAATCCCGGCGTCACTGTCGAGCAGCGCCTGTTCCACACTCACGCGAGCAAAAGTACCCGAAAAATCGTACTGCTGGCCCAGCCAGTTCAGTTTGGTGTCACCGTAGAGCATCTCAACCAACGTACGCAGCAGGCGCTCGGTCAGATCCATCATATCCGTGTAGCCGGCATAGGCCTGATACAGCTCGAGCATCGTGAACTCGGGATTGTGCCGGGTGGATACGCCCTCGTTGCGAAAGCTGCGGTTGATCTCGTAAACCCGCTCGAAGCCTCCCACCACCAGCCGCTTGAGATACAGTTCCGGCGCCACCCTCAGATACAGGTCCATGTCCAGAGCATTGTGGTGGGTCACAAAGGGGCGCGCCTGGGCGCCGCCGGGAATGGGCTGCATCATGGGTGTTTCCACTTCCAGAAAACCCATGCCGTTCATGAAATCACGCACCAGCTGCACAATCCGCGCACGCTGGCGGAATACCCCAACTACCTCCGGGTTCATGATCAGGTCCACGTAACGCTGGCGATAGCGCATTTCCTGATCACTGAGGCCGTGAAACTTCTCCGGCAGCGGGCGCAGGGACTTGACCAGCAAGCGCAGCCGTTCAACGCGTACCGTCAGCTCGCCGGTTTTAGTACGAAACAGCGTGCCCTCGGCGCCAACAATATCACCCACGTCCCAGCTCTTGAATTCGGCGTAAACACCTTCCGCCAGAGCATCGCGCTCCAGGAACAATTGCAGACGACCGGAATGATCCTGGACCTGGGCAAAACTGGCCTTGCCCATCACCCGCTTGGCCATCAAGCGGCCCGCTACCCGCACCCGGATGCCTTCGGCTTCCAGCGACTCGCCACTGCGCTGCCCATACATTCCCTGCAGCTCATCAGCCACTGAATCTCGCCGGAAATCGTTGGGAAAGGCCTGGTCCTGCTCACGCAGACGATCCAGTTTTTCGCGCCGCTGGGCAATCAGCCGGTGTTCTTCGTGTTCTTCGCTCATATCGCCTCTATTTCAGTTACAGCCCCTGTTTGAGACTGGCTTCAATGAACTCGTTCAGACTCCCGTCAAGCACCGCCTGGGTATTGCCGGTTTCCACGCCGGTACGCAAATCCTTGATACGCGACTGGTCCAGCACATAAGAGCGGATCTGGCTGCCCCAGCCGATATCGGCCTTGGAATCGGCCTGGGCCTGCGCCTCGGTGCGACGTTTCTGCATCTCAAGCTCATAAAGCTTGGACTTGAGCTGCTTCATGGCTGTGGCACGGTTTTTGTGCTGGGAGCGATCATTCTGACACTGCACCACTACACCGGTGGGATTATGTGTAATGCGCACCGCCGATTCGGTGGTATTCACATGCTGCCCGCCGGCGCCACTGGCGCGGTAGACATCAATCCGCAGATCAGCCGGGTTGATGTCTATATCCACGTCATCATCGACTTCCGGCGACACGAACACCGCCGCGAAAGATGTATGACGGCGGTTACCCGAATCAAAGGGCGACTTGCGAACCAGCCGGTGCACCCCGGTTTCGGTACGCAACCAGCCAAAGGCATATTCACCGTCAATCCGTATGGTGGCGCTTTTGATGCCCGCGGTTTCACCCGCAGACACCTCCACCAACTCAGTGATAAAACCCTGTTTTTCAGCCCAGCGCAAATACATGCGCAACAGCATCTCGGCCCAGTCCTGGGCCTCGGTACCACCAGAGCCGGCCTGGATATCCACAAAAGCAGCCGAGGCGTCCATGGGGCCGGAGAACATGCGTCGGAACTCAAGCCCGGCCAGCCGCTGTTGCAGTGATTCAATGTCCCCCGTGATTTCTGCCACGGTGGCCTCGTCGTCCTCGGCCTCGGCCAGCTCCAGCAACTCGGCGGCTTCTTCAAGTCCCTGGTTGATGCGACCCATGCTGCCAACCAGCTCATCCAGACGGGCGCGCTCGCGGCCCAGTTCCTGGGCACGCTCGGGATTCTCCCAGACTTCCGGCTGCTCCAGTTCGCGATCGACTTCGGTCAATCTTTCCCGGCGGCGATCAAGGTCAAAGATACCCCCTCAGGTCGCGCCAGCGACCTTGCATATCCCGAATTTCCTGACGCAGCATATTGGTTTCCGCCATGACTCCCCCGACCGTGCAAATGCTTTTAAGGCTGCGCATTCTACACCACGCGCTGTCGGCTGACATCCGCGCAATAGCGTCATCGCCGGGAACAAACAACCCGGCCGGGCGTCATCACAGACCGGATGCGGTAGTGACAAAGCGCGTCAGGGGGTGCCGGCGGCGCCAGATTCGCCACAGATCGCCACGCCTGAGCACAAAACCGTGCCGGGCTCCGCCCGCCAGGTGAATGGCCTGCACCCGACGCTGGACCAGAGCATCCAGCAGGGGCGCAAACCAGTCCCGGTCAAGTTGTTGCAGGGTGTCATACCATTGACCCACATCGCCCAGCGCTGCCGGGCGCAGCAATGAATCGAGCACCAGCATGGCCTCGCCTGATGCTGGCAGCGCCGGAACCAGCGCCGTTCCATCGGCCGGCACCGTGGCAACGAGATCCGCTCCCGCCACCTTGCCGGCGCCACGGT
The DNA here is from genome assembly GCA_007130745.1 of Gammaproteobacteria bacterium. GTDB lineage: Bacteria > Pseudomonadota > Gammaproteobacteria > UBA5335 > SLRW01 > SLRW01. Next base: position 6,103 of record SLRW01000005.1, on the reverse strand, counting down.
AGAAATCGTCTACCGCCCATAATGCACGCCAGTGCTTGCGCGGCAGTCCCGCTTCGCCCGCACCCCAGGGCCAGATACTGTTGATGGGTGGACACCCCTGCGCTTCGCGCGCCTGATTCAGCGGATGTTCGAACAGCCACATCTGCAGCTCATTAAGCAGGGCCCGCAGACGGGCGCCGTCAGGGCCAGACGGCATGATCCCCTCCAGCCCCCGTCCCAGCGCTATCGACAATGGCACGGTGGTCACCTGAAGCGGCTGCGTCGACTGCAGATACCACTGCCCCGGACGTGACGCCCACAGTCGCCAGCCACGCGCATCGAAATCCCGATTAAAATCCCGGCAGAGGGTTTCGCTTTCCTGCGCAGTGACCGGTAACACCGCACGATCATCAATATGGACATCAACCGTGCCGGCACGGGCATAGACCGGATCAGCCCGCCACAGCGAAGCTGATGGGGGTTCAATCCCTTGTGCAGCCAGACTCAGCCGGGCACCGGGCAGCTCGCCCTCGCAAGGCACACCAAAAAGCAGGAGGAACATCTGTTCGGGGGCACTGACAACAGGTAGCTGCAGAGACATCGGACGCCCCAGCGACCACCAGCGTTCCAGCGCCGTCAGTCGCGGGGGTTCAAGCATTTCAGGATGAATACCGGTTAGCGGACCAAACAGTCCCGGCACAAACACAGTCAGTCGGGCCGGCATGGCCACACTGCTCCTCAGGCCAGGCGATCCACGATCGCCTGTTCCACCGCCTGGCGAGTACCGTCCACGTCGATCACCGCACCCTGGCACTGCTCAATGGCTATATCAGGATCCTTGAGGCCATGGCCGGTGAGTGTACAAACCACCGTGGAACCCTCGGCGATACGCCCGTTTTTGATGTCACGCAAGGCACCGGCCAGCGAAGCGGCGGACGCCGGCTCACAGAACACCCCCTCACGCTCGGCCAGACGCTTCTGGGTGGCCAGCAATTCCTGATCGTCAAGCTCGGCGAAAGCGCCGTCGGATTCCTGCTGTACCGTCCACGCCTGCTCCCAGCTCTGGGGGTGGCCGATGCGGATAGCCGTCGCGACAGTTTCAGGGTCATCGACCATCTCCCCGCGCAAGAATGGCGCGCTGCCACTGGCCTGATACCCCATCATGCGGGGCCGTTGACTGATCACCGGCTTGCCGGCCAACTGGCAAAGGCCTTCGCAGAAATTACACGCCCGGGTCAGTTCGCTGGCGCCGGCCCACAACTCGCTGTAACCGATCCAGTGCGCCGTGATATTGCCGGCATTGCCCACGGGCAGACAGTGATAATCCGGCGCCCGGCCCAGCTCATCCACAATCTCGAAGGCGGCTGTCTTCTGGCCCTGAAGGCGCCAGGGGTTGATGGAGTTCACCACCGTCACCGGCGCGGTCTCTGCCACCTCGCGTACCAATCGCATGCCGGCGTCGAAGTTGCCCTTGATCTGCAATACCACCGCGCCGTGCATGACCGCCTGAGCCAGCTTGCCCAGCGCAATCTTGCCGTCGGGGATAATCACGAAAGCCGTAATCCCGGCGCGCGCAGCATAGGCCGCCGCCGAGGCCGAAGTATTGCCGGTAGAGGCACAGATAATGGCGCGACTGCCCTCTTCCATTGCCCGGGTCACCGCCACGGTCATGCCCCGGTCCTTGAACGAACCGGTGGGGTTGAGACCCTCGAACTTTACATAGAGCTCAACATCCCGCCCCAGATCGCGGACCAGATTATCCAGTCGGATCAGCGGCGTGTTGCCCTCGCCCAGGCTGACCGGCGGTACCGCGCCTTCCAGCGGCAGGCGATCGGCATAGCGCTCGATCAATCCGGTATAGCGTTGCTGTGCTGTCATGCCAGTGTGCTCCCGGCCTCACTCATCAAAATATTCCAGTCGGATGCGGACAATCTTGCCCTGCACTGCCTCAAGCTGGCCTATACGATAAAGCGCCTCGTTCATCTGCCGTTCTCGAATACGATGCGTGAGCATGATGATCGGCACGGTGTTCTGGTCCGGTTCCGGCACCTTCTGCAACAGTGCCTCAATGCTGATGTTGAGCTCAGCCAGTATCTGCGTCACTGCCGCCATCACCCCGGGGCTGTCCAGCACTTCCATGCGCAGGTAATAGGCCGTCTCGATGGCCTCCATCGGCAACACCGGCACCGATGACAACGAAGCCAGCTGGAAACCCAGATAGGGCACGCGGTTATCGGGGCCGGCGCTCAGAGAGCGGACCACGTCCAGAATATCACCCATGACCGCCGAAGCCGTAGGCTCGGAACCGGCGCCGGCGCCATAATACATGGTGCGCCCCACGGCGTCGCCATACACCATCACCGCGTTCATCACCCCGCCGACATTGGCCATCAGGCGGCGGTGTGGCACCAGCGTGGGATGCACACGCAGCTCGATACCTTCGTCGGTCATCTGCGCAATGGCCAGGTGCTTGATGCTGTAACCCAGCTCTTCGGCGTACTGGATATCCTCGCGGCCGATGCCGGCAATACCCTCGGTGTAAACCTTGTCGAACTGCAGCGGCACCCCAAAGGCAATGGAAGCGAGAATGGTCAGTTTGTGGGCAGCGTCAATGCCTTCCACGTCAAAGGTCGGATCGGCCTCGGCATAACCCAGTCGCTGCGCCTCATCCAGCGCAGTCTGGAAACCCCAGCCCTCGTCACGCATCTGGGTCAGGATGTAGTTGGTGGTTCCGTTGACAATGCCGGCCAACCACTGGATGTGGTTGCCCACCAGGCTTTCACGAATCGCCTTGACGATAGGAATGCCACCGGCCACGGCTGCCTCAAAGGCCACCGTCACACCGTGCTTTTCCGCCTCGGCAAAGATTTCATTGCCATATTTGGCAATCATGGCCTTGTTCGCGGTAATCACATGCTTGCCCTGACGAATCGCCGCCAGCACCAGATCGCGGGCTTCTTCATAGCCACCGATCAACTCAACGATCACCTGGATATCGGGATCGTTGATGATCGACATCGGATCATCAGTGAGATCGATATCACGTGTTTCGCAATCGCGGGGCTTGCTCAAGTCCCGCGCAGCAGCGCGTGTCACTATAATCTGGCGTCCGGCACGGCGCTCAATCTCGGCCCCGGCCCGGTGAAACATATTCACCGTGCCGCTGCCTACCGTGCCCAGACCCAGCAATCCCAGCTTGACCGGTTCCAAAACTGCGAACCTCCTGAAAATGATACACAAAAAGACGCACACGCCATGCGTGGGCGCCCATAGGCAATCGTCCTTCAGCCGCGGCGAAAAAGCCGTCGGATATTACGTACCGCCTGCCGTGTTCGGTGCTCGTTCTCGATCAGGCTGATACGCACATGATCATCACCGTACTGGCCAAAGCCCACCCCTGGGGACACCGCCACCTGAGCCTCGCGCAACAGCATTTTGCTGAACTCAAGCGATCCCATATCGCGAAAAGGCTCCGGCACCGGCGCCCATACGAACATGGTGGCGCGCGGACGCGGCACTTCCCAGCCAATCCGGTTAAGTCCGTCACACAGCGTGTCACGGCGCGAGCGATACATGTCACGGATTTCGGCCACGCAATCCTGCGGCCCTTCCAGTGCCTTGATAGCTGCTACCTGTATAGGCGTAAAAATACCGTAATCCAGGTAGGATTTCATACGCGCCAGCGCACCCAGTAGTGTCGGATTGCCGCACATGAAACCCACACGCCAGCCCGGCATATTATAGCTTTTTGACAGCGTAAACGACTCCACCGCCACTTCACTCGCGCCCGGTACCTGCAGAATAGAAGGCGCCTTGTAGCCATCAAACACAATGTCCGCATAGGCCAGGTCGTGAATTACCCAGATACCGTGCTCACGAGCAATCTCCACCACTTTTTCGAAGAAATCCAGCTCTACACACTGGGTGGTGGGGTTGCCGGGGAAATTAAGCACCAGCATCTTGGGCCGCGGCCAGCTGTCGCGTATGGCCTTTTGCAACTCGGCAAAGAAATCACCACCCGGAATCATGGGTACATGCCGGATGTCCGCGCCGGCGATCACAAACCCATAGGGATGCACCGGATAGGCCGGGTTCGGCACCAGCACCACATCCCCGGTGGACATGGTGGCCAGCGCCAGATGCGCCAGGCCTTCCTTGGAGCCAATGGTGACGATGGCCTCGCTTTCCGGATCCAGCGACACGTCATAGCGCGACTCATACCAGTTGCAGATTGCCCGACGCAGACGCGGCAGCCCACGCGACTGCGAGTAGCGATGGGTGTCGCCGCGCTGTACCGCCTCGGTGAGTTTATCGACGATATGCTGCGGCGTGGGCTGGTCAGGATTACCCATGCCGAAGTCAACGATATCTTCACCACGGGCACGCGCCGCCGTTTTCAGCTCGGTGACAATATTGAAAACGTAAGGCGGTAACCGCTGGATACGGGGAAATTCTTCGATCAAGGCACTATGATCCGGTCGCTGGATGGGCCCGCGCCAGGCACGGGAACGCTGCCGCAAAGCTACTCAGTCGCCTCCCCCGTGTCAATGGCTGGCACGCCGAAAACGCGCCCGGGTGACTCTTCACCGCTTGCACCTGGAGGCCTGGCCGCCATAAAGTGCCGGGCATGAAGCTGCACATGGACAACCCGGGCATCACCCATCGCATTCGTGCCTGCACACAGGACAGCATTACCATTGGCGAGACCCGCTACACCGCCAGCCTGATTGTCGGCAATGAGGTGCTGCAGCCTGAGTGGCCCCCCGCCGGCATTGACGGGCTACAGGAACAGCACCTCGATGCGATCGCCGCCATGGAACCGGAAGTGGTACTACTCGGCACCGGTGAAACCCAGCAATTCCCGCACCCCGCGCTGCTGCAGCCACTGCACCGCCAGCGCATCGGCGTGGAAGTGATGACCACCCCGGCCGCCTGCCGGACCTTCAACATCCTGCTCGCCGAAGACCGCCGCGTCGTCGCCGCCCTGATGATTGACCCGAGGGAAAAATAAACGTCTCAGGCCAAGCCGTCATTAAAAGCAATAAAAAAAACCAATAAAGCCAAACATGAAGACCATGAAGGGCATAAAGAACATGAAGAAGGATTATTAATAACGATATAATTAATAAATTCTTCTTTTCTTCATGGTCTTCATGTTAATTGCTTTTCCTGAAGGCTTTTATCAAGGCTCGGGGAGGCGTGTGAGCGGATCCACCGGCTCGCCGTTGCGGCGGATTTCGAAGTGCAGACGCGGCCGGTTATCACTGCCCGGGGCGCGGCCCATTTCGGCAATTCGCTGGCCGGCTGAGACCTTGTCTCCCTCCCCCACCAGCAGTTCCCGGTTATGGGCGTAAGCGCTCAGGTAGGTATCGGTATGCTTGATGATAATCAGCTGGCCGTAACCACTCAGACCGCTGCCACTGTAGACCACCTCGCCCGCTGCTGCCGTACGCACGGGATCACCCTCGCGGCCGGTGATATCGACACCCCGGTTGCCGTTCTCGTTAAACCGCGCAATCAACTCACCACGTACCGGCCAGTCCCAGTTCAGTTCACTGTCAGCAAGTACTGCGGGGCGTTGTCTTGACGGACGCGGTGAGGGCGTCGTATCAGACGCCGGCGGAGTGCTCCGGTGCGAAGGTGTGGCGGGCCTAGCGGATGAAGGACGCAACGACAGCCGCTGACCGGCGCGTATGCGCGAGGGATCATCGATATTGTTCCAGGCAGCAAGATCGCGATAATCCAGATTATTACGCCAGGCGATGGAAAACAGCGTATCCCCCTCACGCACGGTATAGGTATCGCCATCAGGGGCTGCGCCGCCGCGTGGCGCAGGACCACCCTCCCAGTGCAGGGCGCCGGCACAGCCCTGCAACAGGATCACGATCACCAGTACCAGCGCACGCTTCATTAACGCACCATCAGGTAAATCACCACAAACAGCAGCACAGTCAACCAGCCGGCAATCTCCATGTGCTGCCTGAGCTTCTGTTCAACCACCGGGCCAAAACGCCCGGCCAGCCAGGCCACCAGGAAAAAGCGTGCCCCACGACCAACGAAAGACGCAAGCACAAATGGTCCCAACGCCAACGCCAACGCCCCCGAAGTCACCGTGAAAATCTTG